>NZ_JACYFG010000056.1 GCF_014803405.1 Pelagicoccus enzymogenes | reverse complement strand
ACGTTCTACAAAAAAAGATGAAATTCGCCAATCAAGATGAGAACATCCACCTCGAAAGAGAGCGTGATCGTGTATTCAAAGAAAAATACGATTCTCGGCGAAATGAGCTCAAGACCACTATTTCAATCCTCAAACCACTGAAGTGGGTCTATTTACGATTCTGGGCCTCGAAAGAAACGAAAAAGGAAATGATCAGAAGAGGCTATCTTCCCCAAGGACATAGCATCCATACTTTCGATAGCTTCGACTGAAAACCATGAGGAGAAAAATTCGTAGAACCAGTCGTCCCATACAACTCGGGCCAAGCGCCCGAGTTGTGGAACCAGCAAGGACATCTCAAACCCCAACTTTACCCTAAACCATCACTGAAGCCCTCGCGTATGGACTTCACGTTGGCAAAAATAAGAATGGGAATGATCGACTGCAAAACTCACGGAAGAACCGAGATCACACTAGTGACCTCCCTGATCCGCTTAGCAGTTGATGAAGATCATGAACTATCAAAGATAAGAATCGTCCAAGATGAAGAATTCGGTATTCGGTACATAGTCTCGGACGAAGAATCGGATGCGAACCAAACAGTTTGCAGCAAATGTCTGGAAGAAAGAATTATGGATTCGAGAGACGATAGTTTGATCGAAAAATGGAATGAATCAAAAGGTTGGGGATTGAAGATTTGAATACCAGTATGAATCAAAATAGTGCCAACCAGACATCGCACACAATGTCGGCAAACGCCCGCCCCTTTCACAACGACCCCATGAAAATCAACCCAAACAGACTTGGAACCTCAACCGAAGCCGCCATCGTGTGGATTTGACGTTGTCGAAAAAATGAAGAAGGCAGTCTTCCTATCAATCATCACCATGAGCATATTCTCAGGTCTATTCGGAAAGAAAGAAAATCCGGTTGTATTCAAGTTTTCATCCCCAGAGAACGAAGCCTGCTTTACATGTAAGCACGTGCTCGAAGAAAATAAACCGATTCTCTACGTGAGCCACGATGAAGAGGATGGTGGCTGGCAGTTTTTATGTGGTGCAGAGAACCACGAAGAAGAAGATGCAAGGATAGTTTCTTTGCTAGAGATCGTGAAGATCGATCCAAGAGTGAATGCATTGTACGAAATGCCGGAAGGTGTCTGTGCTGAAAGAAAATCTAAAGACGGAGAATGGAAAGCATTCAAAAACTAAGCGACAACCAGGCAGCTCACACAATGTCGGCAAACGCCCGCCTCTTTCGTAACGACCGTATGGAAATCGACATCACAACTAATGGAAACTTATCCGAAGCCGACATCGTGTGGCTTTGACGTTGGACGAAGAAACATTGAAAAACCGTATTTCCAGTTCCACGACAAAAGGCTTGGCAATCAGCTACTATGTGTACCTTGCCCTGATTACGATTGGACTGATCATCCATCCTGATTGGCCATTGTTCATCTTCGCTATTTTTGCATACGCGATTGTATCTTTTTTGCACTTCACGTTCTTCAGTAAGCTGTGCGAAGTTCGTCAAACAGACGAAGGCTTAGAGATCGTAAAGAAAGGAATAGAAACCAGGATCCGATATGATGAGATTATCAGCATTGAGAGAAATGGGACATGGTTTGTACCAGTTTGCGTATTCACGGAAAAATACGAATCATTCTACTTCCTAACTGCTGACTTCCCTATGACGGACAACAATGGAATTGTGAAAAACTTGAGAGACAAAATCATGTCCAACCAAACGTCGCTCACAACTCCGGACGCTGCGCGTCCTACGTCGTGAGGACTCGACGTTGTCTAAAGAATGAGTAAGCATCTCAAACCACTAATCAAAGCGATCAGGAAGGCTCCGACCTCCTCTCCTCCGGCACCATGGAGAGAAACCGCGACTATCGCAGTGGGTGGACTTTCTTCAGTCGGTTTCGCAGAAAAAGAAGAGCACCTACTTGTAGTGTCATCTCAAGGACGTAGTGTTATCGACTGCTCGACTGGTGAGCGTTTAGAAAGGAATAGAGAAGAATACGATGAAGACACGTCTCTACTCGAAGCTGAAGGCATCGGTCCGCTCGCTGGAACGAAAATAAAGATAAGCGGGCTCTACGGAGGCGGTTTGCCGAACTCCACAGATGACATGTGGGCAGTTCACGAGGTTACTCTCGAATGGCCGGAGACTACCTTAATCATGACGGAGCCTGGTTCTTGGCTCTATGGAATGATCTATGAAAAGAAGGGAGACTTCGTGAAGATTGGATCTGAGCTAGAGTTGAGAGCATTCGGCTTTTCACCTTCAGGCAGGAGTCTTGTCATAGCCACAAGCAGTGATGTTACGATTTACCACAGAAAATAAAACAGACAACCAGGCGTCGCATACAACTCCGGCCATCGCTCCGCGATAGCCTCCGTCGTATGGACTTCACGTTGTGCAAAAAGAGAAATCGACCTTACCCCACAACAAATCAACCAGCACCGTAATTTGATACATAAACTAGACAGCAAACAACTTAAGAAAAACCCAGAATTAGCTCAAAAACTATCTACCATTTTTGAAGGTCTCAATAGCGTGGTCCTACTGTCTTGTCTCCAAGGGCATATGGGAAACGCCTGGGTAGATGATTTGGATCACCCGACTGTTGCTCAAATAACGGTAGGAATCTTCGTATACTATGCAGGTGATTCAAATTCAGTCGAAGCAACGGATTTACTACACAATCTTCCCGACTACACTCTAGTCATTGTCGAAGCCGAAGATTGGAAACGAAAGGTTGAAGAGATTCACAAGGGCTACAATGAACGGTTTCAACGTTGCAGCTTTAAGAAAGAAAGTAAGTACTTCGACCCCGAAAAGCTAGCCAAGTATCGTGACTCTTTACCTAGCGGGTATGAACTGGTCGAACTGAATGCAAAGCTACTAACCGACTCATCTTTTCTCGAGCTGTCCGAGGATTTCGTAAGCCAGTTCGATGATCCAAGCGACTTCCTGAACAGAGGTATTGGGGTCTGCATCCTGCACCAAGGAAAACCTGTCTGCGGAGCTACTTCATACAGCATCTACAACGATGGCATCGAGATTGAGATAGCAACGGACCCGGCACACAGAAGAAAAGGTCTAGCGACAACTGCCGCAGCAGCGCTGATTCTCCAATGCCTAGGCAATGGAATTTATCCAAATTGGGACGCGGCGAACCCCGAGTCTACCGCGCTGGCAGTTAAACTTGGTTACGTTGTTGAGTCTGAATATGACACCTATTACATCGATACCGAAACAGCACGAACGAGTGCATAAATAAGCACAACAAAACGCTGCAGACAACGAGCGCAAGCGCTCGCGTCTGAGCTTGGCGTTCTCAGAATTATGAATACGAAAACTACAACGGCCTACGTCCTTGTTCTATTCATTGCGTTTTCGTTTTGCTTCACTTCCGATGCCAAGCCTCGAACCAACTACTCCGAACAACATTTCAGGAAGGACATAACCAGAGGAAAAGAAATAGAAAAGATCCTCCAGTGGATAGACGAAAGCAATGAAGCCGAGTTTCACAGAACTGAGATTTCTGGACTTGGATTCGTTTCATTCAAAAGCAGCCCTAAGGAAATTTACATGATCACGCTTTCCCGAGATAATGAGCTTACCTTCGTCTGCAAAGCCCCTAAAGAAGATCACTACGACATAAAGTCAGAGGTGATTTGGCCTTTGGAATGGAACGGTAGAACAGCAGAAGAATTTTATGAGAACCAGGCGCCGCTCACAACTCCGGAGGCTGCGCCTCCTTCGTCGTGAGGACTTGTCGTTGGATCAAAGAAAATGAAAAGAAGACGAGTCCCAGTCCTCTCTGAAAGAGGCAAAGTTTACAGCCTTGTCTTACTTTTTGTATCTTCACTCATCGTTTGGCAACTCACCAAACTGACTAACGATTACTCCGAGACATCCTCCCACACCATAAGAATTAAGGAAGCACTTGAGCCATACCTCTACCACAAGCCCGACGAACTTCCCCCAGGTACAATAGAACGCGAGACCGACTATCTAGCGGGACACAAAGAAGGATGGTACACGATCATGCGAACGTCTCACCACTCCCCCGATAGTGACGAACGTCCCCAGCCTCCATACCAGTTACCAGAAAAGTTTTTTGACGAGTCAGACGATCACCTAACGATCTACGAAAGAGGCTTCAGAGATGGATGCTTCGAAGCAGACGAGACTGTACGCAGGATCCATTTCTATTCCCCACGAGAATTAAGAAAAGATATGAGAAGAGCGTTCTCGTCGATTATAGTGCGCGATACACCAAAAGCAGTCTTACATCACTTGAAAGAGATCGGCTACGATTTCGATACATTATGAAAAACAAAATTATCCAATCAGACGTCGCTCACAATTCCGATAGGCTCCGCCTATCTCCATCGTGAGGACTTAGCGTTCGAAGAATGAATTTAGATTGGGCAGAGCTTTTGTGTAAGATCAACGACATGTTCGTTAATCTCACTCGCGAGAAGATTTTCAAGAAGGAAACGAACGACTTTAAGAAGCACGTAAGATCGTGCCTAAAATTAAACGACGAAAGTGATTGGAACTACATTCTCGCCTCAGAAGACATTCTGGAGGATTCAAACGCTGCCATTCAGAACTTCCTAAAATTTGGCATTAGCGGCCCAACTAAGTATGACGAGTTGGGAGAAAAGTATTTGAGACTTTATGGCCTACTCAACGCGGTATACCTGCAGCAAAATGCCCTGCTTAGCTTGGCGAAGTTCTTTCAGCATCCAAATTATTCCAAAATGAGAGAAGACTTAGAAAGTCTTCAAATCAGGCGTATCAGAAATCAACTGGGGGCTCATAGTGTAGATTTCTTCGAGGAAGAAGGGTTCCCGAATAGAGCCTTTGTTCCAGTTCGGATCTCCTTAGAAGACTTCCATGTCGAGTTCTTTGAGCACACTAAGGATGAGATGCATAAAGCAGACTTAAAAGAATCGATTGAAGAGCATCTAAAACTAGCATCACACGTATATCTGGACGTGATTGAGAAGTCCATTAGGACCATTTACAAAAACAACCCTGAAAAAATTGAATCCCTAATCGAAGCTTTCAGTCCGTTTAGGGAACGATTAAAAGGAAACATAGTT
>NZ_JACYFG010000055.1 GCF_014803405.1 Pelagicoccus enzymogenes | reverse complement strand
ATGGGCAAGCTGGCGGACATCATCACCCGCTTCGAACCCCCTCTCAAAAGGAAACGGGCGCTCAGCGCCCAGCAGTGCAAGGTCTTCGGCAGCGTCAAGGCCTGCCGCACAAGCCGCCTGGGAGCCAGCGTCCAGACGGTCTGCGCATGCGGCAACGAGATCGTCGCCTACAACAGCTGCCGGGACAGGCACTGCCCCCAATGCCAAGGCAGGGCCACCCGCAAGTGGGTCGCCGCCCAGAGCGAACGCTTGCTCCCCACCAGGTACCACCACTGCGTATTCACGTTGCCCGACACGCTCGACGAGCTGGTCCGCTACAACGAAGCCGCCATATACGACCTTCTCTTCGCGGCGAGCTCGGGCACGCTCAAAAGCTTCTTCGCCTCCGACCGCCGCTTCGGCGGTGTCGAACATCACCCAAAACGTACCAGCTAACATCACTTCAAAACGTACCACTTTGAGCGCCGGTTTGGCATGGATCGATCCATGTCAAACCAGCTCAAAATGGATAAGATCGAAGCGATAAGGAATCTGGCGGCCCAAGGATGGTCGCAACGGCGCATTGCCCGCGAACTTGGAGCCCACCGCAGCGCGGTGCGGCGCGCCTTGGAGGGCAGGCAAACTACGAGCGGCGATTCAAAACGCGCCACGGTGATGACCGGGAATCCGGCGCCGACGCAGAGCATGTGCGACCCGTTTCGCGAGAGCATCGAGGCGAAGCTCGATCTTGGCCTCGACGCCAAGCGCATCCATCGCGACCTGCAGTCCGAGCATGCCTTCGTGGGCTCCTACAACTCCGTCCAGCGTTTCGTCAAGTCGCTCAAGGAAGCCGCCCCGAAACGCATCTGGCGTATGGAGGTGGAGCCCGGCGAGGAAGCCCAGATCGATTACGGCACTATGACGATCATCGAAGGCGAGGACGGCCGACTGAAAAGGGCCCAGCTGCTTCGCGTAACCCTCTCCCATTCCCGCAAAAGCTACAGCGAGGCCATGCCCAGCCAGGACTGCGAGAGCTTCATCCGAGGGTTGGAGAACGCGTTCCGCCACTTCGGCGGGGTTCCCCTTCGGCTTTGCCCCGACAACCTCAAGGCAGCCGTAGTGAAGGCGGACTGGCACGACCCGGAGGTCAACCCCAAGCTGCTTTCCTTCGCCCGCCACTACGGCGTCTCCATCATGCCCACGCGGCCCTACACGCCCCAGCACAAGGGCAAGGTGGAGAACGGGATCGGATACCTCAAGCGGGAGCTCAAGGGGCGTCGCTTCGGCAGCGCCGCCGAGCTCAACGAGCATCTGCGCTCATGGGAATGCAATGTCGCCGACAAGCGGATACACGGCACCACCCGCCGGCAGGTGATCGAGCACTTCCTCGCCGAGGAGAAGCCGGCCCTAAAGCCGCTACCCGAAGGGCTTTTCCCCTGCTACAGGGAAAGCCGGCGCAAGGTCGGCCGCGACGGCTACTTCATCGTGGAGAAGGCCTACTACGACGTGCCCGAACAGTACATCGGACGCCATATGTGGGTACGCTGGGACGCTCGAACGGTCCGCATCCTCGACTCGAAGCTGGAGAGCGTGCGCGTCCACGCCCGCTTGGCCCAGGGCCAGTTCACCCAGGTCCTCGGCGCCGACGGACGCCGCGGAAGCTTCGAGGAAAGCTGCGGCTACTACCGTTCCCGCTGCTCTCGCATGGGGCCAAGCGTGGCGGCGTGGGCCGACGGGGTCCTCGCCAACCGCGGGGAGATGGCCGTGCGGATCATGCAGGGCCTTCTGTCCTTGAACGGCAAATACAGCAAGAGCCAGATCGACGCCGCCTGCGCCAAGGCGACGCTGCACGGGCACTACCGCCTCGGCGAGCTGAAGAACTGGCTGGTCGCTCCGGCTCGACAGGAAAGCTTCAGCTTCCTCGAGAGCCACGAGATCATCCGTTCTCCGGCCGGCTACGACAGCCATATCGGCGGCGCCTCCCTGTTCGATCCCGGCAACTAGCGGCAAGAGGCCCTCGGGCGCTGCCCGAACCCGCTGCTTCCCGCCCAGCGGGACCGCAGGGGCTAGGGGTCCAAAGAAAACGAGTTTTATCCGTAACCAAATAGAAGATACATGAACGAGAACATCAGAAAGAACCTAAGCAAGCTGCGCCTCTCCGGCTTGGCTTCCACGCTGGAGCTGCGGCTGCAGGAGGCCCGAGGCAACGGGCTCGACCACGTCGAGTTCCTCGAGCTTGCCCTGCAGGACGAGATCGACATCCGCGAGCAAAGAGCGCTGGAGCGACGGCTCAAGGCCGCCGCCTTCCGCGAAAGCCGAAGCCTCGACGGCTTCGACTTCTCCTTCAACTCCAGCATCGACCGCAAGCAGGTCTACGCCCTGGCGACGGGACGCTTCGTGGAGGAACCGCGCGACGTATTGCTCATCGGCCCTCCCGGAGTGGGAAAAAGCCATCTTGCCCAAGCCATCGGCGCCGAGGTCGCCAAAAGGGGCAAAAGCGTGCTCTACCGCTCGATCTTCGACGTCGTCGCCGAGCTGATGGACGACGACCTGGCCGAACGCCACCACAAGATAATGACCCGCTATCTCAAGTGCGACCTGCTGATCATCGACGACATGGGCATCAAGCAGCTGCCCCCCAAGTCGGGGGAGTATCTCTTCGAGATCGTCATGCGTCGCTATGAGGTGAAGGCGACGATGATGACCTCCAACCGCCCCTTGGAGGAATGGGGCAAGCTTATCGGCGACGTTCCCGCCGCCACGGCGATCCTCGATCGCTTCCTCCACCACGCCAACGTCATCAAGATCGCTGGAAGAAGCTATCGGCTACGAAATCAGGCTTGCCCCGAACAACCCGTAAACCCATGAAAAAACCACGCTCAGGTGGTACGTTTTGAGGTGATGACGGGTGGTACGTTTTCAAATGATGTTCGACACTGGCCCGCCTCGTGGCGCTTGTCCCCGTCAACGGACGATGTCCAGGCTTCATCCAAGTGCCCCTCGACCTCGCCAACAACTAGGTATGGATGCGACTGCCTTCGCTATGTCGCGGTAGAGTCCAGCGCATCGCGGGTATGACCGCAAGGCGGTCATACCCAAGCGTGAGAGCTATGCTGAAGATTTGCTCGAATTTTCCGCGGTCTTGGAAGCGGCCAGTTTTCGCAACGAGTGTATGTTGATAGGGATTGTAAGCTGTTCTGGAGCGTGTTCTAGCTTCCTTCTGATGTCCTCGGGAAGGCGTTTCAGTTGGAGCAGTTGAGACACGCGAGTCCGACAAATTCCCTCCTCCTTTGCGATGTCGGATTGTGTCACGGAAGGTTCCTGTCTCATTCGTTCAGCCCATCGGTCGGCGCATCTGATCGCTTTTAGGAGGGCTAGGTGCTTTTTGCTTCTAGGAATGGTAAGTAGCTGACCCGTAGTGGCTAAGAAGGATTTCGAGCAGTCTGTGGGTACGTGGATGATTGCGCTGAAAAAGTTCGAATTTCCAATTCTTTGGGACGCCAGCTCCGCAGGGTTTGGCGACGCGGAAAGGGTGAGAACCGGGAAGAGAGGTTCGACGTAGCGAGCCTGCGAGCGGAGATGGGCAACACGAAGTGTTGGGACGAAGTCCTGAGCGTTAGCGAACCAATCCTTTACGGGACGCCAAATCCTCAGGGGTAGGTGGAGTGGATAGATGGGTTACCGAGCTACGAAGGGGATGGAATAGCGACCGACGGCCGCCAAGCCTTCGCTGCCTGACTTCGTGACTGCGCTGAAGCAGCTTGGCTTTCTATCGGCGATCAACGCAAGAAGCTGTCTTTGTATCTAGATTGTGGTTACACATCTGGTTTCGTATCAACTGATACTAGTATCGCATCCCTTGGCCTTCACTGTTCAATTCTGCGTTCATTCGTTGTCTCGCGGTGGACGCCCAAAGCCTGGAACTTCTTGTGGGGTTTTCTCAGGGAAAAGACATCGCGAAGCTCGTGGCAATCCGGGAAAAGAACGGAGGTTTTATGATGCCTGCTGGCACTTTCCCCCAATTGGGGGATTGAGGATCTGGGCGTATTGGGTTAAAATTAGCCTCGTCTACCAGAAGGTTGCTGAGGCCGTCCATACAGCGTCCTCAAGCGAATCTTCTTTTTCTTACTCCAAGATGCCGTGAGAGCCCCTCCATCTCGCGGTCGACCTCAAGCCCCATCGCTGTAGGTCGTCCCTTCGCGTTTCCCTAGGTGTTCTCGAGGCTTACCCCCTGTAAAGCTAACCCTACCAACGAGATCTAGCTGATCTCCTTTGCAACCAAGCTATGAATAGATACCCTAACCTCATTGCGCCTGTCCATCAGGCGCCCTGGTCGAAGCTGTTTTCGATCTCTTGTATCGCGACGATTTCCGCGATTCCGCTCACCGCCCAAAACGCCGACGAGGCGGACGAAGATGTCTTCGAGCTCTCTCCCTTCGAGGTGACTGGCGAAGATAACCAAGGCTACCGCGCCACATCCTCTCTCGCCGGCTCCCGTCTTAAAACGCAGCTAAAGGACGTGGCCTCCGCGATCTCGGTCGTGACTGAGGAATTCCTCGACGATACGGCTTCGACAGACCTCAAGGATATCCTAGTGTATACGACCAATTCAGAGGTCGCGGGCATCGGAGGCAACTTCTACGGGACTAACGCCGACGACGGTGGCTACCGCAACGAAATGCTGGTGAACCCGCAGCGCGGCACGCGCTTGCGTGGCCTCAACCAGGCGGACATCACCCGCAATTACTTCACCTCGAACATCCCGACCAACTCCTATAACATTTCCCGCGTGGACATCCAGCGCGGCTCCAACTCGATCCTCTACGGGCTTGGGAGCCCGGCCGGCATTATCAACGGCTCCCTCAAGGATCCTTACATGAGCGAGTCCGGCGGCGCCTTGGAGGTCGGGTTCGACAGCTACGGCTCCCATCGCGAGGTGGTGGACGTGAGCAAGCCCTTGATCGAGGACGTTCTGGCGGTGCGCTTCATCGCTATGAACGACGAGTCCAAGTTCCGCCAGGACCACACCTTCAACGACGACCGCCGCTACTACGGCGCCTTGCGCTGGCAGCCCAAGATGGGCGACGGCGTGTTCACCCAGTTCGACGTCCGGGGCGAGTTCGGTGAAATCGACGCGAACCGTCCTGTCTCCACCACCGCGGCGGACTTCGCCTCCAACTGGTGGCGCGCGGAGCAGCTCTTCATGCACGAGCCGCTGCGGGCTAACGGTGCTCCCCAGGAGCCGACGGGCGACCCCGAGAACCCGTTCACCACCCGCGACGACCTCAGGACCTTCTTCACAGGGGCACCCTCTGGCTCTTGGTGGAACGGCCAGCCGGCTACGATCTTCCAGGACCCCAACTCCAGCGTCGTGGGCAACGGCCAGCTTGACGCCTATCGTCAGCGTGACGGTAGTCCATGGGGCGGCCTGAGCGGCCTCGGAGGCAGGAATTGGGCGAACGACAAGGACCAGGTTTCCTACTATTCGGGCAACTCGTACGTTTCCTCGCTGATCTCCAACTTCGAGAGCTCTACGGGCCAGTCGTTCACCGGTTTCGGTTCCCTTTGGCCGACCCAGATGATACTTGACGGCCCGTTGGCTATGATCGACCAGTCGATCCAGGGCCCCAACAAGAGCGAGTACAACGACTTCGACTCCCTCGAGCTTTCCTTCTCGCAGACCTACCTCGACGGCGATCTCGGTATCAACGTGGGCTACTACGACGAGAGCTACCGGTACGGTCGCATGAACTTCATCGACACCAACGCGGTGACGATCGACGTGAACGCCAACCTTCGGGCTGGATACTCGAATCCCGACGCTGGCCGTCCGGTGGTCTATGGAGGCAACAGCGCGAGCGACGCCGAGGATTCGGTCGAGTCCCTCCGCGCCACCGCGTTCTACAAGTTCGACCCGGGCGAGGCGACCGGCAACGACCTGCTCGGCAAGCTCTTCGGCGAGCAGACTTTCACTGCTGTCTTCTCTGACGAGGAGAAGACCAACTCTGGCGCGAACTACAATCCGTTCGTTTGGGACGCGGAGACCTACAACGACCGCTACAACAACAGCCTAACCTACGGTGGGACCTGGAGCGCCCGCTACTTGGGCGACGACCTGAGCGGCTACTCTAGCTTCGGCTCGGTGCCCGCATCCGCTATCCAGGGACTCAACGTCGTGCAGGAGCCGGGCAGCAGCAACAACGTGTTGACCTTCGACTACGCTGATTCGCGGACCTGGGTGACGGGAACGTCCAACATCTTGGACTACCGGGGCGACAAGGCTCCGCTCTACAACTGGGCTTGGGAAGGCTACGACACGACCGAGTCGCTTGCCTTCGTCTGGCAGGGCCGCTTGCTCAACGACGCCATCATCCCGCTGTTCGGCTGGCGCGAGGACGAGTACAAGCGCTGGGACAAGGCGGCTCCGCCTCGTGACGAGACCTATAACTACTATCTGCCGTTCGATCCGGAATGGACCTACGAAGGCGTAGACCCGATCGTAGCGAAGGCTTCCCGCACCAGCTGGGGCGTGGTGGTCCACGCGAACCAGCTGCTCGACCTCTTCGGAGCCGAGTTGCCGGGCGACACCGAGTTCAGCGTCTTCTACAACGACTCCAGCAGCTTCCGTCCGGCGGACGTGGGCATCGACAACTACGGCAACGACTTGGCATCCCCTTCCGGAACGACCGAGGACTACGGATTCCGCCTCGCTCTCTTCAAGAACAAGCTCGAGCTTCGCACCACCTGGTACGAAACGACGCAGCGCAACACCACCCTCAGCGACCCGAGTGGCATGGTCTTCTGGGCCAAGGGGGGCATCGTGCGCCACGTCGACGGCCTAGCCATGGAAACCTGGGGCTCCTCGGTCAACGCGGGCCGCCTCCACCAGCCCGTTCCCGAGTGGCTGGTCAACGACTGGTTCCTCGGCGAGGGCGCCTACGACGCAAGCGTGATGAACCAGCCGATCCCGGCGGACTGGCGCGACCAGATCTCTACCTTGGTCAACCAGCCGCTTCGTATCCGCCAGGGCGCGGTGCCAGGCTCGGACAACTACATTGCCCAAGGCGATATCAACCCGGAGACCGACCAGCCGTACCTCGGCCCTCTGTTGACGCCGGAAGAGGTCGAATATCGCCAAGCTTGGTTCGACGCCCGCACGGACGCGGAATGGTTCCGTCCCCTCGACCCTGAGTGGGTCGCCTCCAAGGACTTCCAGAAGATTACCAACGACTACTACCTCTGGGAGCAGAGCCCTCCGGGCGGCCAGAAGCTGACCAACGACCTGGTGTCCAAGGGCATCGAGTTCGAGATTACCGCCAACCCGACTGATCGCTGGCGCATGAGCTTCAACGCCTCTAAGAACGAGGCGACCCGCACCAACATCCTTCCGGACTGGCCACGTTTCATCGAGTCGATGGCCCCCATTTGGTTCGACGGCTTCAACAGCACCCAGGAAGAGGTTGACGGCTTGAACTACTGGACTATCGACGGCTACGCCGACGTTCGCCACTGGTACGGAGAGCAAGGCTACTCGGGCTACGGCGAGACTACTGGCGGTCGCATGATGAACCAGGTCTACAGCAGCTACCATAATCTGATGGCCGGCGAGGGCCAGGGCGTGAACGAGCTGCGCAAGTGGCGCTTCAACTTCGTCACCAACTACCAGTTCGCCGACGACGGCCCGATGAAAGGCTTCAACGTTGGCGGCGCGGTGCGCTGGCAAGACAAGTCGGCCATCGGCTACTACCCCGAGTTCAACGAGGACGCGAACATCTGGGTGACTGACGTGGACCGCCCGATCTACGGTCCTTCCGAGGAGAACTACGACGCCTGGGTCGGTTATCAGCGTAAGCTAAACGACAAGGTGGACTATCGCGTGCAGCTCAATGTGCGTAATCTCTTCGCCGACGACGACATGATCCCGATCCTCGCCAACCCGGACGGATCGATCGCCCAAGTCCGTATCCCAGCCAAGACTACGTGGACGCTTTCCAACACCTTCAGCTTCTAGCTGAAAGCAAGTGCGAGCAGCTTATGGGCCTCCCTGAAAAGGGAGGCCTTTTTGTGCCTCCTGAAGAACAGCTCCTGCACTACGGACCGGGTGTTGCCGAGCGAAGCGACACGTTCACCGGTCCCTCCAGAACATGCAAAATGGAGGGACGACCTCCGTGTAGTCCGCATTGCAGAAACAATATTCACAGCAGCTCGGATGACCCTTTTGTGTCTGGAAATTGAATACAATTAATTGCAGAAAAAGGTGGCGCGGCTTCCGCTGCTGATCGGCTTACTCGTCCAGGTGGACGATGCCGTGGCGGATGTCGGCAATGGCGGCTTCAGTGCGGTCGCGTACCTTCAGCTTTTGGAAGAGCGTCTTCAGGTGGGACTTCACCGTTTCGTCGGAAATGGAGAGGCTCACCGCGATCTCCTTGTTGCTGCGTCCTTTCACCAGAGCTGCCAGAACTTCGCGTTCCCGTTCTGTGATTTGCTCGCGTTCGGAGTGTTCGGCGAGGCGTTTGGCTACGGGGGGAGGCAGGGAGCTTCCGCCTTCGAATACGGAGCGCACGATTTCCGCTATGTCTTCGATGGGCATGTCTTTCAAGATGTAGGAAGCCGCTCCCGATTGCAGGGCGCGATGAATATCCTCGTCCCAGTCGTAGGTGGAGATGACGATGACCTTGGTTTCGGGGTGGAGTTTTCTGATGGCCATGATCGCCTCGGCGCCGCCCATGCCGGGCAGTCCGAAGCTCTTTTTTGATTCGGGAGAAAGCGATTCGATGTCGAAACCGATTCCGTCGTCGCTCACCAGCAGCTCGAGTCTTCTGTTCTGGTAGGAGATGCGGACATTTATGGTTTTTGGGTTGGCGTGCTTGCAGGCGTTGGTGAGGGCCTCTTGTCCGATGCGCAGCAAGTTATTTTCGACGACGGGTGGGAGACGTCTCCGTTTTCCCACTACGTCGACATCTATTTCGATATCGGTGACGCCGGTCAGTTGCTTGGCGATCCGTTCGAGCGCCCGGCTCAAGTCGTATTTCTCGAGGACTTGGGAGCACATGTTCCAAATGGAGTCGCGAGCGTCGGCCAGGGCGGTGCGAGCCAACTTGTGGGCGGTTTGAATGTGTTTCTGGGTAGTTTCTCCCAAGTTGTGCGAGTCGGTTCTGACCATTTCCAGCTGGACGGAGATGGCGCCGATGTTTTGTACTCTTGGAGCTCGACGGCGATTTCAGCGTTCCCGTCGGCCAGCTTCATGAGAGTGTAGAGGTGGGGTTTTCGATCGTCATCGCGTTGGTGGCCGAGGTGCAGAGCAATCGTTGATAAGGTGAGGGACAGGCGAGGCATCGGACTGGGGGAACCTGGACAAGGACTGAGCCTAGAGACCGAGCGCTTGTTGAAGGTTCTCGTAAGCGGGGTCGCCGTCTAGGTCGGTGCGTTGGCGGAGGATTTCCAAGTGGTCGCCGCGGTCGGCCATGTCGAAGAGCTTGCCGCGGGCGTTGCGGAAGGGGCGGTGCAGCACCATCATCAGCTCGCCTTCGAAGGTATGGAAAAGCATGCCGTGTCCGGAGTCGCGTTTGACGAGAGGCGGAAGTTGTTTCCAGGGGCCTGTCAAGGTGCCGGATTCGGAACGGGCGATGGTCTGCACGTAGGAATCGCTTTCGTAGCTGGACCAGAGCATGAGGAGATCTCCGGTCTTGCTGCGGAAGAATTGCGGCCCGTCGGTGCAATAGTGTAGTCCTGCGTCGGATACATTTATGGAGGCGTTGAGCCAAGGGGCATCGGAGGCTTTGAAGAGATGAATGGGGTCGCTGATCGCGGTTGAGAGGTCGGGTGAGAGTTTGACGGCTTCGATGGTGCCGTCGATGCGCTGCAACCATTCGTGGGCGTAGACCATCCAAGGCTGCTCGTCTGCGTCGACGTACAGCGTGCCGTCGAGGGTCATAAGCTCTCTGGGCACGACGGGGCCATTCTTGTTGAGCATCTCGAAGGGACCGTCAGGAGAATCGGATACGGCGGTGATGGTTCCGCGCACGTAGGTGTCGCGCCAGGCTTCGGGTGGGCGCTTGAGAAAGGCGTCGCTGTCGTGCAGGGTGACGAAGAGGTAGAACTTGCCTTGGTACTCGTGCACTTCGGGCGCCCAGTTGCCTTCTTGGGCGAAGCTGTCCTCGGGCACGGTGAAGACGACTTTAGGCTGATTCCAGTGCTTCAGGTCCTTGGAGGTGTAGGCCATGGTGCCGAGGGCTTTGACGCCGGTGAGACGTGAAACGTTTCGGGTGTAGAGGTAGTAGGTCTGGGTCGGCTCGTGGGCCACGATGTAGGGATCGTGCAGCGGCATGTCCGGCATGAGAAGGCTTGGCTCGCTGGCTTGGGTGGTGGGAGCGAACGCTAGGCAGCTTGCTGCAAATGCGATTTGTATCCGATTTTTCATGGCGTTGGCGGTCGTGGGGTTGGCTAGTGTGGGGGCATGAGAGCACTTTTCAGTTGGATTGACGCGAATCATCGCGTGACAAGCACGCTCCTACAAAGGTCATGTTTAAGATGAATGTGTCAGTAGGCGAGCCATTCTATGAGCGAGGGAGGATTCTCTGCTGCCGCATCGACAAATTGGATACGTAGGAATTTGCAGGTGACGGGTTCTATGAGGGTGATCGGGGAACCGGAAATTGGGGACTGGCGGTAGTCGGCCACGGTCTCCCAGCTTGTGCCGTCGAGGGAACTCTCCATAATGAACCGCTGTTCCTTCCAGCCGAAGGTGGGGCGAAGCTCTTGATGGCTTACTTGCGAAATTGAGTCGAATTCCAATTGGATTGTGGGCTCGCTGTCGTCGCTAGCGGCTTGCCAGCGGGTGGCGTAGTTGTTGTCCAGGACGTGGTTGGGTGCTGTGCGCTCGTCACGGAAGCTGGAAGCGGTGGCGCTGGCGGGAATGGAAGTATTGTTCCCGAGTCGGTTTGCGACGAGTTCGGGGCCGCGATGGGTCGGAGTGACAGTCTCGATGAGGCCGTCTGGAGTGAAGTTAAGCTCGTCCACGCAGATCTGGCGGTGCACGGGCTCGAAGGGGATGTTGTGGCGGTGGTAGAGGATGTAGTGTTGTCCGTCTTTTTCGAATACGGTGTGGTGGCCGGGGGAGGAGACGTTGCGGGAGTGGTCGGTGACGAGGATGGGGCTGTTGCTGGCTTCTTCGAAGGGGCCGAGGGGCGAGTCGCCGATGGCGTAGTGAACTTGGTAGGTGTCGATGGTTGTCTTGCCGTCTGAATACATGAGGTAGTACTTGCCGTTTTGTTTCACCATGACGGGGGCTTCGAAGTAGTGGGGAGGAGTGACGTTTTTCACTTCGCCGTCGAAGCTGGCCATGTCGGGAGCGAGCTTGGCGGCGAAGCAGGCGCCGTTGACCCAATTCCAGCCGGAGCCCCAGTAGAGGTAGGCGGAGCCGTCGTCGTCGATGAAGGCCTGGGCGTCGATCATGTGGAACTCGCGGTCGAAGTCGGCGGAGATCATGGGCCGGTCTCCGAGCGGGTTTTCCCAGGGGCCGAGCGGGTGTTCGGCGACGCCCACCCAGACCTCGCTTCCCACGGATACGTGCATGTAGAATTTGCCGTCGGTGCCTTGCACGACGGAGGGGGCCCAGACCATGGCTCCCATGGAGGTGGGGCCGGTACAGGCGGTTTTGGTGGGCCAGTTGAGCAGGTTGAGCTTCCAGTTCTTGAAGTCGCTGGATTCCCAGCAGGAGAGCTGCTCGCCACCCCAGGGATCGATGGTGGCGTAAATGTAGTGATTGCCTTGATACGAGACGATAGCAGGGTCGGCGTAGTAGCCGGGGAGGATTGGGTTGCCGCTGTGCGGTTGCTCGCCAGGAATGGAGGCGAAGGCGCTGGAAGTGGCGAGGGCGGCGGCGAGAGCGAGAGTTCGGAGGTGGCGAATAGTGATTTTCATGGGGAAAGGGGGGCGTTATCTGGGGAGGTCGCGTAGTTGGACAGGGCGACCGAGGCGTCGGCTGATGCGGGCGCAGAGATTGAGGAAGAGCAGGCCGGTGGTGTAGGCGTCGCCGAGGGCGGTATGGCGCTCGAGGATGGGCATTTTGAGATGGGTGCAGAGCTCTTCGAGGGTGGGGGGGCGTTGGTTGACGTATCCGGTGCGCTTGAAGGCGGTGAGCTCTTGCATGGCGAGGTGGGCGGTATCCACGACGCGGTTTTTTATGGAAATGCGGAAGTGGCGTTTGCTGGCTTCGTTGAGGACGGCCGTGTCGAATCCGATGTGGTGGCCGACGATGATGGCGTCTTGCAATTCAGAGAGGAATTCGAGCATGACCTCTTTTTCGGGCCTGCCGTTGTTGGTATCGGAAGGCAGGATACCGTGCACCTTTACGGCTTCGTTGAGGATGGGCTTTTCTTGGTAGACGGTCCAGCTGCGGGCGCTTTCGACGAGGATTTGCTGGGCTTGGACGCGTATGATGCCAAGGGTGAGGAGCCGGTCGACGCCGATCTTGAAGCCGGTGGTTTCGGCGTCGAGCAGCACGATGGGGAGTTCGCGGATCTCCTTCGCTTCGCGCCGTTGGCTCGGTTTGCTGGCGAGGTAAGCGGCGACGGTGGGTTCCTTGGGCTGGGAGAAGGGCCAGATCACTGCATGCGCGGGTCGAGGTGGAAGGTGCGACGCACGGCTTGTTGGATCATGCGCACGATGTCGAAGATGTTGGAGAGCTGGGCGCGCTCGAGCTTGCTGAGCTTGGAGGGGGTGATGTAGCGGCCGGAGTCGCGGCGATCGAGACCGGTGAGGTTGCGCAGCTGGAGCAGGTAGTCGTAGGCACCGTAGGCGTGCTGGGCGATTTCCCGCAGCTCGGGCACGGCTTCGGCGAGCTCCTCGAAACGTCCGCCGGTGGAGTGGCGGCTGGCGAGATTGTATTGCAAAGCGAATACGCGAGCGGCGTCGCGCAGCGGGGAGAGAGCTTTGGCCTTGATGTCGAATTCTCCGACGTTGCTGCCTTTTTTCTCCACCACGAACTTGCCGAAGAAGTTGAGCGGGGGCGGCGTGGCGACGGCGATTTCGGCGAGGCGGCGCAGCATGAAAGGGCTCTGGGCGGCGGTGGCGAAGAGGGATTTGCGGAGGCTTTGGCAGAGGGTCCGGTCGCCTTCCACGAAGCGCAGGTCGAGCAGGATGCTGGCCCGCAGGATTTGGTTTCCGTCTTCGGGGTTGAGGGCCGCGAGCTCTTGGGTCCACTCTGTTTCGGTGCGGCACCATTGTGGGTTGGAGCTCATGACGCCGCCTTGGCAGCGGGCGAACCCGCAGGCGACGAACTTGTCGATGACGCTTTGGTTGAAGGCGAGCAGAGCCTGGCGGTTTTCCTCGTCTTGGGCGGGGTCGCCGCTGGATGCAAAGACCATGGCGTTGTCCATGTCGGTACGCAGGATTTGCTCGCGTCGCCCGTCGCTGCCGATGCTTATCCAGGCCCAAGGGATTTCGGGCAGCTTCTTGCCTTGGTCGGCGAACTCCTCGAGGGAAAGGGCGATGAGGCGCTCGATGAGCACGTCGTTGAGCTCAGCGAAGATTTGGCCGACGAGGATGCCGGATATCTTGGCTTGCAGGTAGCTTTTGCCGACGAGCTCGATCTCGTCGCAGATCTCGCGGAGCCGCGTGACGGTGCGGGCGCGGCGGATTTGGTTGAGGAAGAAGGCGGGGTGGCGGCTGGTTTGGGCGATGAGGTCCTTGTAGGTGCAGACGTCGAGGGCCTTGGAGTCAGCGGTGCCGTCTTCGGTGACGCAGAGCAGGCCGATGCGTTGGCGGAGCATCAGCAGGATGGCGGCGGCGGTGCTGGAGTCGGGCGCGACGGTTTGCACGGGGCCGGACATGAGGCTTTTGACCGGCGAGGAAGGGGAGCCGCCGGCGACGACCATTTCCTTGAGCAGGTCGATGCTTTTGACCACGCCGAGGGGGTGGCGCTGCTCGTCCACCACGAGGATGGAAGGGACTCGTTTGGCGACCATCATGGCGGTGGCGACTTCCAGGGACTCGTCGGGCAGGCAGGTGAGCAGGCGGTCGAGGGGGCGCGGCTTGACCAGCTGGGCTCCCTCGAAGTAGGACTCGAGAATTGTACGTTTTCCGTGGATACGGGCTTCCTCCGGGACGCTGACCTTGCCGCCGACGCGGGTGGCCCAGAAAAGGTGGCGTCGCACGTAATTTCGGGCGGCGTCGTTGAACTCGATGAGTTGGAGGAAGGTTTCGGCTTCGAGGGCGTAGAGCAGGCAGTCCTCGGCCACGTTTGCGGAGACGCGAACGGGAGACTTTTCGAGGATGGCGGTGAGGCCGATGAGGTCGCCCACGTCCCGGACGTCGACCAGCTCGCTTTTGGCCTCGTTGTTCCAGTAGTATTCGATGCGGCCGTTTTCGAGGAAGTAGACGTCTGGCGGTGGCGGGGAGCCTTGTTCGAACAGGGTGTCGCCTGAGACGAGGGCTTGCACGCGGGCTTTACGGGCGAGTTCTTGAACTTCCTCGGGGGCGAGCAGGGAGAAGGGCGGGTATTTGGCGAGCGAATCGGCGATTCGGTCTGGAATGACGTTAGGGGCGGACACGGCGTTATTGGAGCGGTGTCGGGGGCGTTCCGCAACACGTTATTGCGGGACGCTTTTCTCCTCTGTGAATGGATGGGCAAATCGGTTTTGCGGAGGTGAGGGGCTCTACTCCCCAGTTTGTATCGGGATTTCGATGACGGAGCGCGGGGTTCGATCGGCGGTGAAGTGGACGGCGACGGTGCCGTGGTCGGCGGTGGCTCGCACGTAGGCGACGAGGGTGCCGTTTTGGGCGACGGCGACGTTGTCGTGGAAATTTTCGGAAGCGTCGCGGGAGGCGTTTTCCAGTCCGACGAGCTCGCCGGGGCCTTCGACCTCGCAGGTGACTTCGAGTTGGGAAGCGTCGAGCGGCTGACCGTCTTGGTCGAGGACCTCGAGAGTGATGACTGCGATGTCGTACTTTTCGTCCAGCGTTGGTTTTTGGATACTGGCTCGCAGGTCGGCGGCTTGACGGGCGGGGGCGAGGGAATCGGTGGCGTGTTGCTGTTGGCCGCGGTAGGTGATCACTTCGAGTTTGCCCGGCTTGTAGGGGATGTCCCAGTGGATGATGGCGGTTTCGGCATCATAGGGTTTGAGCTTGCCCAGTTTTTTGCCGTCGAGGTAGAGCTGGGCGGAGTCGCCGTTGGTGTAGCAGACGACGCGTACCGTTTGGCCAGGTTCGTAGTTCCAACTGCGTCCGGCGTCTATGGAGACGTATTTGGATTTTGGATCGCGTGGTTGGTAGGTTCCCAGGTAGGCGACGGGTTCGTCGGACCAGAGGGCGCGGCGGAAGTGTCCGCGGGCTTTGATCTTATTGGAGATGTCGACCATGCCGGTGGTGAAGCCGCGGGAGGGCCAGGCTCCGGATTCGCCGAGGTAGTCGAAGCCGGTCCAGATGAATTGGCCGAATATGAAGTCGTTGTCTGTGACGGCTTTCCAGGCGGCGAGATCGTGACGGGTTTCGCTGCCGTAGAGGATGCGCTCAGGGTAGGCGGCGTGGTCTTGGGCGTAGCGGTTTTCGGTGTAGTTGTATCCCACTACATCGATGTTGCTGGGGTATTCCGTTTCGTTTGACATGACGGCTCCGGCGAGGGCGGCGGTGACGGGGCGGGAGGTGTCGTGCTTGCGAACGACGGCGGCGAGGCGTGCGGAGAGCTCGCTGAGCCGGTCAGCGTGGGGTTGGTTCTTTTGGTAGCCGGCGACGTGTTGTTGGCCGATGCCTTCCTTGTCGAGGATGGGGTGGCTGTAGGGATCGTTGGGATAGTCGACTTCGTTGCCGATGCTCCACATGATGATGGACGGGTGGTTGCGGTCGCGCAGGACCATGGCTTCGAGGTCGCGCTCGCCCCATTCGTGGAAGAAGTCGGCGGCGCCCTGGAATCCGGGTTCGCCCTTGTTCCAGCCTTTGATCCATTTCTTCTTGGGCGTTTCCCATTCGTCGAAGGCTTCGTCCATAACGAGGAATCCCATCTCGTCGCAAAGGTCGTAGAGGTCGGTGGCTTGCGGGTTGTGGCTCATGCGGATGCCGTTGACGCCGATTTCCTTGAGCGTTTGCAGGCGTTCGCGCCAGACTTGCTTGGGTACGGCGGCTCCGAGCACCCCGGCGTCGTGGTGGAGGCAGACGCCTTTGATTTTCATGTTCTCGCCGTTGAGGGCGAAACCGTGGTTGGGGTCGAAAGCGATAGTGCGGATTCCCACGTTTGTAGCGCTTTGGTCGATACGTTTTCCGTTTGTCTTGAGCTCGGATTCGAGCCGGTAGAGGTGAGGCGACCGGATTCCCCAGAGCTGGGCATGGGGGACGGCGACCTCGGTGCGGATGCTGGTTCGCTCGGCGGCATCGATGGAAAGCGGGAGGGTTTTGGTGGCGACGACGTGGCCTTCGGGAGCGTAGAGGGTGTGCTCGATGGTGAGATTTTCTGGGGTCCGCTTTTGGTGGTTCTGTACGGCGGTCTCGATGGATAGGATGGCGTGACCTTGTTCGTCGACGGTGGCCTGGTAGTGGGTGCCCCATTGGGCGAAGTGTATTTGGTTTGCGGTGACGTGGTGGACGGGGCGGTAGATGCCGGAGCCGGTGTACCAGCGGGAGTCGGCGGACAGGCTGTGGTCGACGCGTACGCTGACTTGGTTGCTGCCGTCGGGGTCGAGGTGGGGCGTGATGTCGTAGAGGAATGAGACGTAGCCGTTGGGGCGTTCGCCGACGAGGTCGCCGTTGACGAATACTTGGCTGCGATTGTAGACGCCTTCAAAGTAGAGGTAGTGGCGTTTGTCGCTGGCTGGGTCGATCTCGAGCTCGGTTTCGTACCAGCCGATGCCTCCGGGGAGGTAGCCGGTGCAACTGGCGTTGTCGGGGCTGGCTGGATACTCGACGCTCCAGTCGTGGGGAACGATGACGGGGCGCCAGGCGGGATCATTAGGCTTCAATGCCTCGGCCGTGACGTCGTCGCCGAGACGGAAGTTCCACTCCCTGATGGATTGGGAGTCGCCGAATCCTTGAGCGAAGCTGGAGGTGGCGAGGGTGAGGCAGGCGAAGGCGAGAGCGTAGTTTTTGGACGCCATTTGTCTTTGGGGGATGGGGGTTGGTGGGAAGCGACCCAGGGCCGCGATATTGGGCGAACGAATCGCGACACAAGGTCGCTTCCCACAAAGAGTTAGAAATTTCTAGTTTTGTACTGGAGAGATTTTGTAGGAGTAGGACAGGTCCTCGGGGGCGATGAGGTACTGGTCGTGCTGTCGGTAGCCCCAGCTGTTGTCGCCGCCGACCCCCATCTGGGAGTGGTCGATGTTCAGGCTGACGAGGGGACGGTGGAAGATGTCGCTAGTCTTACGTTGCGCTTTTTCCACGCCGGGATCGAAGTCGGACTCGTACTGGTGGCGGGCGTTGAAGCCGAAGGGGCGATCGATGGCTTGGACGAGGATGCCGACTCCGTCCTTGTTTGTGAGGGCGAGGCTGCGGGTGTCGGTCCGGTATCCATTTTCTTGGGGACGGCCGTAGGCGAAGAGCAGGTCTTCGACTTTGGAAGCGTAGTTTCCGAGGAAGGCGGCGGTCTTGCGGTCCGAGTAGTTTTCGAAGGGGCCGCGGCCGTACCAGGCGGCGTTGGAAAAGGCTTCGTGCAAGATGACGTTGTTTCCGAAACGGGGGAGGTCGGGGAGCTTGTCGGAAACGCCTCGCAGCTTGTTCTCGACGACGATGGATCCGTCTCCGGAAATCGTATACACGATCTCGAGGCTGGCGTCCACGGCCGCGAGTTGGTGGGTGGCGGTGACTTGTACGCTTCCGTTGCCGAGGCTCTTGTGAGCGAGCGTAGCGTTTGCGGGCGATTCGGTGGCTTGTTTCCAGACGGCGTGGGTCTTGGTCATGTGGTAGCCGAAGTCGTTGTCGGTGGGGGCTCGCCAGAAGTTTGGCTTGAGGGCTTCCTTGAGGATTTGCTTTCCGGAGTAGCTGAGGGCGGATAGGGCGCCTGTTTGCTTGTGGAAAGTCGCTTCGAAGTGGGGGCCGGAGACGATGAGCTCGCTGTTTGTTTCCTGTAGGCTTGCCTCGGAGGAGGGCTGCGGGCTGGGGCTTGCGAATTGGGGAGCGGAGAGGGCGAACTGCTCGGCGGCGAGTTCGGTTCCGACGGAGAGCAGGGGCTTTTTGACGCTGAGGCTGGCGGAGAGGTTGAGCAGGTATTCGGCGTCGCTGGCGTCGAAAGCGGGTGTATCCAGCTTTATGCGGCGGGATTCGCCGGGGGCGATGTCGAGGACGGGGAGGCTGCGCCGGGCGATGGGTTCGCCGTTTTCGAGTAGGGTCCAGCTGACTTGGAAGTCGGAGAGGGAGGTGAAGTCGTAGCCGTTGGAGATTTCTACGGTTTGGGTTTTAGGATCGTAGTCGCGGAACTTGATGAACTGGTAGACCTTTTTAACTTCGTAGAGGGCGGGGTGGGCGCTGCGGTCGGCGTTGATGAGGCCGTTGAGGCAGAAGTTCTGGTCGTGCTGCAGGTGGGCTCCGCCGAGGTGGCCGCCGTAGGCCCAGTACTCGTTTCCGTTTTCGTCGTGGGCGAGCAGGCCTTGGTCGACCCAGTCCCAGATGAAGCCGCCCTGCATGATGTCGTAGGACTCGATGACGTCCCAGTAGTCTTGCAAGTTGCCGACGCTGTTGCCCATGGCGTGGGAGTACTCGCACTGGATGAGCGGGCGTTCGGGCGTTTCTTCGGCGTACTTGATCATGTCGTGGAGACGCCAATACATGGGTACCTGCAGATCGCTGTTGGAGTAGTGGGTGGCTCCTTCGTATTGCACGGGGCGGGTGTCTTGCACTTCTTTCAGCCAGTCGTAGGCGGCGAATTGGTTTTGTCCGTTGCCTGCTTCGTTGCCGAGGGACCAGATGATGATGGAGGGGTGGTTCTTGGAGCGCTCGTACATGCGGTAGGTGCGGTCCATAAAGGCGCCTTTCCACTCGGGTAGGTAGGCGGGGTGGACGGATTCGTCGAACTTGCCTTGGTTGGTGGTGCCCATGCCGTGGACTTCGATGTTGGCTTCGTCGACGACGTAGAAGCCGAGGCGGTCGCAGAGGGTGTAGAAGGAATCTTCCTTGGGGTAGTGGCTGCAGCGGATGGCGTTGATGTTGTTTTCCTTCATCAGCTGCAGGTCCTTGAGCGTCATTTTCTCGTCCATGACGTGACCGTTGACGGGGTGGTGGTCGTGCAGGTTGACGCCTTTGAGATAGACGGCCTTGCCGTTGACGAGGAGCTGGGCGTTCTTGATCTCGATGCGGCGGAAACCGACGTCGAGCTGGGTGACTTCGGGGTCGCCGTTTTCTGGAGTGACGCTAACGGTGAGGGTGTAGAGCTCGGGCGTTTCGGCGGTCCATTTGCGGACGTTGGGAACGGTCTTCTCGAAGGTGAGGGTTTCGCTTCCTTTGGCCGCGACCTTTACGGTTTTGCGGAAGGTGGCGACGGCTTTTTCGCCGTCCTTGAGGGTGGCGGAGAGGGTGAGCTTTTGGGGTTTGCCGCTGCTGTTGGTGAGTTCGAAGGCGGTTGAGAAGAGGCCGCGCTGGTAGGCGTCGTCGAGGTTGGCGGTGACGCTGAGGTCCTTGAGGGTGGCGGGGTTGGTGGCGTAGAGCCAGACGTCGCGCTCGATGCCGCTGAGGCGCCAGAAGTCTTGGTCCTCGATGTAGCTGGCGTCGGACCAGCGGTAGACTTCGAGGGCGAGGGTGTTGGAGCCTTCCTTGAGGTACTCGTTCACCTTGAACTCTGCCTCGGTCTTGCTGCCTTCGCTGTAGCCGACTTGCTGGCCATTGATCCAGAGGTAGAAGGCGGAGCGCACGGCGCCGAAGCTGAGGAAAATGTCTTTGCCGTCCCAATCGGCGGGTACGGTGAACTCGCGGCGGTAGCTGCCTACGGGGTTGTCGGAGGCGTCGATGAAAGGCGGGTTCTTGGGGAAGGGATAGACGAGGTTGGTGTAGATGGGGATGCCGTGGCCTTCGAGTTCCCAGTTGCTGGGGACGGGGATGGTGTCCCAGCTGGAGACGTCGTAGGCGGGGGCTTCGAAACCGATGGGCCGGTCCGCGGGCTTGGGAGACCAGTGGAAGTTCCACTCGCCGTTGAGGGAGCGGTAGTAGGGCGAGTCTGCTCGCTCCTGGCTGGCGTCGCTGCTGGCGAAGCGGGTGAAGTTGGCTTGCGGAGCCTCGCGGTTGATCTGGAAGACCTCCGGGGAGCTGAGTTCGCTGAGGTCGTTTGCGGAGAGGCAAAAGCAAGAAGCGAGGGCTGCGGAGACGGTGAAAAGTGTTTTGGTGGCGTTGGCCATTTTTCGAGGGGTTGCAGGGCTGATGTGGTTAGAAGACGGGGTGGTTTCCGAGGCTCGCCTCCTCTCCCTGCGCTGCGCCTCGTCGAGGAGGCGGGCGGGCAAGGGGAGTCGTTCCACTTGTCGTCGGAAACCCGTGGTCTGGGGAGGATACAAGGTGCGTGGAAAAGCGTCCATCCCCCGAATAGGGGAAAGTCTTTTGGGGGAGCGCTTGTTGTGGAGCTTGAAGGTGTCGTGGCCGGGGATCGCGACCAAGGTCGCTCCTACGGGGAGCTGGTGCCCCAGTGGGACTCTACTCGCTCGAGCTCTGCGGCGCTGAGGGGGATGACGGAGCCGTGGCGGAAGTGGAAGGGGAACTGGAAGCCTTCGGCGGGCTCGAACTGGCCGGAGTTGAGATCGGAGGTGACGTAGGGCTGGTAGCCGGTGCCTTGGGAATAGCGATCGATGATGAGGCACCATTGGCCGGGTTCGCCATCGCTGGGGGCGTCGAGCCGGTAAGCCTCCGGACCTTCGTAGCCTTGCAGGTGGGCGAGTGAAAAATCGGATACGTCGCTCCAGGGCCCGGAGAGGCGGGGGGCGGTTTCCATGGTGATGCTCTTGTACTTCTCGTCCTTGGTGAAGCGGTAGTAGTTTTCGCCGTCGTTGACGATGGTGGTGTCGATGACGGTGGTGGGCTTTTCGATGAAGACGAAGGGCTCGCCGAAGGTTTTGAAGTCGTCGGTGCGGGCGGCCCAGATGCGGTGCTTGGCGAAGTCGTCGCGGGCGGTGGTGGAGGCCCAGAAAACCATGTAGGTTTCGTTTTCTTCGTCGTAGATGGCCTCGGGGGCCCAGGTGCAGCCGGCGTCCTCGGGGGCGACGGCGATGAGGCGGGGTTCGGACCAATTGACGAGGTCGGTCGACTCGAAGACGACCACGTTGTGGCTGCCGGCGGTGACGGCCCGGCCCCAGTCGGGGTTGAGGTTGATGTTCAGGTCGGTGGCGACCATGTAGAACTTTTCTCCGTCGTGGGAGCGCAGCAGGTAGGGGTCGCGCAGGCCTTTTTCCCCTTGCTCGCTGACGAGCACCGGCTCGCCTCCGTTGAGGGCTTTCCAGCTGCGGCCGTCATGGCTGGTGGCGAAGTAGATTTGCTCGGTGAGCGGCGTTTGCTCGCCCTTGAAGGTGGCGAAGAGGTAGCCGGCGGGCTTGGCGGCGAGCGGGGAGGCGCTAAGCAGGAGGGCTGCGGCGAGACTGGAAAGGCGGAGAAGGCGCGGAGCGAAGGTTGCGAGCGTCATGGGCGATGGAGAATGTTTGGGGTGGGCGTTGGAGCGGAGCGCGTTGGATGTGCGTTTACCCAATTCACGAATTGGCGGGGAAGAGGGCAAGCGGATCTGTATCCCTCGATTGGGGGAAGCGGGGTGTAGCGCGCTACTCTTTGGGGTGGGAGCGGATTTCAAGTTCCCCGCCGCGAAGGATGCCGTAGCTTCCGTTTTTCGTATCGAGGTCCCAACTACGGCCCTTTTGGTTCGGTTCGGGGATGAGGGTGTGACCCACTATTTGCGGCCATGGCAGCGCGTCCTCGAATTCCTTGAACCAGTCCTGCCAGACGATGCCGCCGTGCGCGTCGGTTCCGCCGCGGGCAGCTCCGACGGCGGCGAGGGCTTGCGGTTTGTCGGAAGGAAGGCGGAGAACCTGCGGCTTGAGTGCGTCGTAGAGCGCTTGCAGGCCCGCGGAGTCGGGCGATGCCAAGTGGCGCGGATGGAGGCCGGCGTGGGAGAGGATCCAGCCTTGGGCGAAAGCGAAAGGCTCGAGTTTGCGCAGGAATTGCGGCGCGAGGTGGCCTTGGATGCTTTCGGAGAGGTAGGGTTTGTAGGCTCCGTTGAAATAGGGGTTCCAATCGCTGGCGTCGGGGCGGCGCTGGTGGTGCAGGTCGTAGAGGTAGGGCAGGTCGTGGTTGCCGACGAGGAAGGTGAAGGGGGCGTCGTAGCGTTTTTCGAGTTGGGAGAGGTAGAGGCAGGTCTGGGCGACGTCTGCTGCCGCTTCGACCTTGGTATCGAAGTAGTCGCCGAGCACCACGATGCGATCCGCGGCGGGGGCTTCTTTTTGCAAGACGGCTTCCGCCCAATCGATGTTTTGGTGGATGTCGGGGAGGACGAGGCAGTGCTGGGAGGAGTCGTTCATTTATCTGCGGTGGGAAGCAAACGGTACGCTTGCTGAGGCTGCAAAGGGAAATGGTCGCGAGAGCGAATTTGTTCTCGAACGCCTGCCTGTGGCAGACCTGATCGCGTGGCGTGGGAGCTGGTTCCGTTTATCGCTTGACTCCAGCCGTCGCTCTTCGAGCTATGGCGGACTTGCGAAGCACGCTCCCACACGCGGTTTTCGGTTGTCACCCCAGCGCCCACTTCAGGGCGTTGGGGAGAGAGGTGGCCCAGGCTTCGGCGGAATGTCCGCCGGAGAAGGTGTCGTAGCGTACCTCGTATCCGTTTTTCAACAACATGTCGCGGAAGCGTTCGACGCCTTCCACCTGGGAGATGGTTTGCACGACGTCTTCTTTGTGCCAGACATACTCCTGCGTTTCCTTGTCGCCTACGTCTAGGAAGAAGGCGGGCGGATGGTTCAGGGATTGGCCGTCGAATTCCCGAATGAGCCAACAATCGTTGGACCAGTAGGAACCGGATTGGGAAATGACTTTTGTGAAAAGGCCGTCGTGGGTGAGGGCGACGAAGGAGGCGGCGAGTCCGGTGTAGCTGAGTCCGGCGATGACGCGTTCCTTGGCCTGGACTGTTTTGGGATAGCGTTCGTGGATCGAAGGTATCAACTCTTTGGTTACGAAGGCGGCGAAGGGAGGGTAGCAGGGGCACTCGATCCAGCGGACGTCCATACTGACGCTAGAGACGTAGACGACCAAGGTTTGGGCGAGCGTGCCGGATTCGAAGAGGTCCTCGATGATCTGCGGAGCTTGCACGCGATTGCGGTAGAGCTCGGCGTCGAGGACGATGAGGAGATCGAGGTCCGTTTGGAGGGAGGCGGGTTCGCGTATCCAGATTCGTCGCTCGTTATCGAGAATCTCGCTGCGCAGGGTGTACTCGGTTTCGGGCATGGATAGGTTTATGAGTCGGAAGTTATCGCGACCGCGGTCGCTCCTGCAGGGCCTTGTTATCTACGGTTTGGCCGGAGTGGGCTTCCTTGATCTTCACCAGGTTGATCAGAAGAACGGACGCGACCCAAAGCAAATAGGGAGGCATTGTGATGTAGAAGAGCGTCTCGCCCTCGGGGCCTTGCTGAGGGAGGATTCCCGCGAGTCCGGCGAGGATCATGGTGGCTATTCTCAGGCCTTTGTGCAGCTCGATCCCGGGTAGGACGGTGAAGTTGAGAAAGAAAAGCGACAGCATAGCCAAACCATACAAGAGCTCGGGAAATCCGGATAGCAGGAGTGCGACGCTGCTCAGCGCGCAGTGGGTGGCGATCTGGATGCCCCAAAGTGAGAGGTCGAAGCTAGGGGCCACGAAGGAAAGGGCGTAGAGCCAGTAGCCTACTTTTAGTTTTGTATCCATTTATTGGGGGAGGGGGTGGATGAGCTCGCTTGTCTAGATGGGAATGCTGGGGTCGAGGAGGCGGGCGTTTTCGAGGAAGAGGATGCGTTGGGCGACGGTGGGATGGGTGCTGTTTTTGCTTTCGCGTACGTTGTCGGTAGCGATGTTGAAGAGTTGGTGCTGGGGGCTGGCGTCGAGGGTGCGTACGAGACGCTCGTATTCGGCCTGGTTGAGGCGGCCGTCGGGGATGACGAAGTCGAAGCGTTTCCAGTCGAGCAGCTTGAAGTCCCGGTCGAGCAGGAGCCGGTCGATGGCCTTTTGGATGAGCTGTTCCTCCTTGGCTTGTTGCTGAGCGTCGAGGGGCTTGCGGATTTGTTGGGACTGGGGACTGGCGAGGATGTTGCTGACGAGGCGTTGGATGTCTTTTTGGCCGATGGCTTTGGCGGGCAGTTCGTTTTCGCAGCGAAAGAGCAGCTCGTCGAGCTGATCGATGGAGAGTGTATTGTCGTTGCGGATACGTTGAAGCAGGGCTTTGTAGAGCTGGGCTTGGATTTCGGCGGTTTTGCAGACGCCGAAGAGGCCGTTTGCGATGTTGAGGACTCCGTAGCGGCGGGCGGCGGAAAGGTCGCAGAGGTGTTCGTGGTCGCGGGAGGTGCGGCCTAGCCAGGTGTTGACGGAGAAGTTGAAGAGCAGGGAGAAGGCGAGCCAGATGAGGAAGGCTTGCCAGAGGGAGATGGAGCCGGCGTCGAGGCTGAGGTAAATGGGGAAGAGGGCGTTGAAGCCCATGAGAGCGAAGTGAACGCGGCTGAGTGGGCGGATGTATTCGTAGAAATGGGCGAGCTCGTGGGCGAGGATCGCTTTGATTTCGCCGGGCTTGAGGATTTGGAAAAGGTGCTGGGAGATGTAGACGGCGTTGAGCGGTTTGACGAAATTGAAGAGCAGGCTGTTGAGCACGAAGGCGCCGTCGTATTTCTGGAAGGTGATGTAGGTGCGGGGTTGTTCTTTGCCGCGATGCGGGGCGAGCAGTTCACGCATCATGAGGTAGATTTCGCCCGCTTGGTAGCGACCGATCTTTTGGGTGGAGCCAAATTCGACGAGGCGGGCCTTGGGGAGCTTGAAGAGTCCGTGGGCGAAGCTGAGGTGGATGGCGTAGGAAAGCCCGAATAGTATACAGGAAACGAATACGGAGTAGAGCGAGCTTTCTCTGACGATGAGGTAGGCGAGGACGGCGTTGGCTGCGAGGCAAAGGGCGATCAGAGCGAAGTCGATGCGGGCGTACTTGCGGGAGCGGGCTTGGAGCTGGGCGGGATCTTTCTGCATGGGGTGGCTAAAAACCTATGGATGGGGAAGCTGAGGTGGAAAGCCAAAAGATTTGGCTGATACCGAGGCTTGCTCGCGGCTTTAAGTTTGGCCAGTTTGCCGCTATGCCTGACTGGTTTTACAGGACTGTAGGTCGCCCCCTCTTGTTTGCTCTGCCGGATTCTATTTCGAGGAAGTTGGCATTGGGCACGATCGGGATCTTGGGGCGGAGCAAAGCGGGTTGCGGCGTGATCGATTTTTTGGGGCACATGTCTCCGCCTCCGGGGTTGGCTTTTGAGAGGCGGGGAATCGTTTTCTCTTCCCCGATGGGGATCGGTTGGCGAGTGGATCCGTTTTGCCAGGTTTCGAATATCGTGACTGCCTGTTAGGTGGCGGATCAAAGAGAAACGACCTTGCTAATGGGGCCGCTGGCTGAAGCGCAGTGCTAGGTCTTACGGAAGACCCGACCTTAACGTTTAATCTCGCGGTACTTCGAGATGCGGTCGGGGCGGTCGAGGTTGGCGGCGGTGTCGCGGGCGGCTTGGGTTTCAGCGCCTGGTTTTTGTAGGAAGCCGAGGTCGTCGAGCCAGTGCAGGTAGCGGTCTTGCCATTTGCCGAAGGCGACTCCGTCGCGGCTGCTGAGGCCGGCGGTGGCGGGGGCTTGGCTGGCTTGGGAGCGGTCGCCGGGGTGCACACCGCGGGCGTAGATGTGTAGTTCGCAATTGGGTACGCCGTCTTCGAGCAGGGCGGTGAAGTGCTCGGTGGCCCAGATGGCGTGAATCCAATCGCCCCAGCCGGGCGAGGCGAAAAATACAGGGGGAGCGTCGCGGGGAATGTCCGCGGACTTGCCGAAAGCGAAGGGCGAGGGACCGGGGTAGACGCTACCTATGAAGTCCGGTCGGGAGGATATAGAGGCGAGTGGATTGTCGGGCTTGTTTTCCGCCGCGTCGAAGGCTTCGTATTGCAGGCCGGCCCGGGCGGCGAGTTCGGCACCGGCGGAGAAGCCGAGAATGCCGATCTTGTTTGTATCCAAATTCCAATGCTTGGCGTGGGCGCGGACGAGCTTGATGGCCTGCTGGGCGTCGTGCACGCCGTGGGTTGTAGGTTTATAGCCGTCGGAGCGGAGGCGGTTGCGCAAGAGCACGGCGTTGATGCCGTTTTGGGTAAAGAAGGGTACGAGTAGGGAGCCTTCGCCCACGATGTTGAGATTATTGTGTCCCCCTCCGGCGGCGAGGATGACGGTGGCTCCGGTGTTGAGTGCTCCGTTGGCGGCGTGGAATTCGATGGAGGGGTTGTGGATGTTTACGATGTAGCCGAGGTGGGGAGGGCTGTAGCTGCCGTATGTCTCGGCTTCGTGGATACGGCTTGGGTCGAGGTGCGGAGAGTCGGGCGGGTAGAGTGGGATGACAATGCCGCCGGGCACAATGGGCGTAGGCTGGTAGGGCGCGTCGGTTTGGGGGCCTGGCGTGGGGATGTCGGCGGGAGGGGGCGGGGGTGGCAGCTCTAGCGTACTGGCATGGCAGAGCTGGGCGAAAATTGCCGCGACGACGGCAACCGTAAAGCGGATCTTGGGGTAGGGCATGCCTTGTCTATGCACAGCCCGGCTGCCACTGTCTAGGGTGGTTCTACACTTCGGTAAGCGCGTTAGGTCTCAGTAGAGGCCGGTGAGCTCAATCAGCGAGGCGGATTCGCCATCATGAGAGCCGAGGGTGAGGCCGACGTGATGGATTGAAGGGAGATCAAGGATTGCGGTTCCGAATTCGTTCCAGTCGACCCCGTTGGGGGACCATTGGTAGGAGACGGTGTTGCCTTGCCGTTCGAGGGCGAGGTAGCAACCGGCGGGGAGTTCCGGTCCGCTGAGGGTGGTGATCTTGGCCCCGTCCCCAGAGCGGGTCAGGGTCTCGATCTTGCCGTAGCCGTTGAGGGTGACGGCGGCGATTGGAGAGTCGGGTTCGAGGGAGGCTCGCAGGGAGAGCCCGGTGCGGGCGGAGGTTCCATCGCCCACGAAGGCGTGGATCTTGGCGACAATGCGGCACGATCCGACGCCGGTCCACTGGTAGAAATTGAGTTGGTCGTGGTATTGCTCGAAGCCGCGTCCTTGGGCGGTCAGCTTGTAGAGGCCGGTCGCTTGGTCGAGGGTGGAGGAGACCTGGGAACTTTCGACTCCGATGGCGGCTTGGCTGCCAGATGCGCGGTAGTAGGAGAGTGAAGGAGCCAAGAGGGGTTCGGTGCTTTCTAGGATTTCGAGCACCGCGATGGAGTTGGTGTTTCCGGAAGATGCGAGAAAAATGCCGACCAGAGGGGTGCTGCCGAGCGCGACGGGAACCTTGCTGCTTGGTGACCAGTCGTATCCGTCCCGGGAAGCGCTCAGCCAGCAATAGGAACCGCGGCGGCGTATTTTCAGGTAGCGGGTGTTGGGATGGGAACTGAGCAGCTCTCGGGTTTGCGAAATGTCGTTGTTTTTTGGGCGCCAACGAGCCTGAGCGGCGCCGTTGGCCGTGAGCAGCGCGGCCCCGTAGGCGGAGTCGGGAGCGAGGCTGCTTCGAACCATGATGCCGCAGGCGCTCTCCGGAGATCCACCGGAATGGAAAGGGACGCGGACCACGATTTGGCAGTCTTGCTCGATGGGAAGGTAGGTAAATTTGAAGGAGTCCGAGCGGGGGCCCAAACCGCTGCCTAGGGAGATCAGGGCATGGAGCCCAAGGCTGTCGTAGTATTGGTATGCGTCTTGGATTGTCGAGGAGCCGACGGTGGTAGTGGGCAGGCTGCTCGCGGAAAGCAACTGACCGTTGAAGAGGAGCTTCTCGCTTTCCTCCGAAACGGTTTGCAGGGTGCGGTCGATCGTTTCGCTGGCGCTTTCGACCAAGGCAGCGACGGTGGCGCTGATGGTGTCGGTGTAGCCGGAGAATCCGAAGGCGTTGAAGGCGCGTACGCGGTAGTGGAAGGTTTTTCCCTCGGTCGCGTTCGGATCGGTGAATTTGTCGACGTCGGCTGGAACGCGACCGATTTCCTGGAAGTGAATTCCGTCGATGGAGCGTTCGATAGCGAATCCGTCTTCGTTGCTGGAATTGTCTTTCCAGTTAAGCGATACGCTGGCTTGGGCGCTGTGAGCGAGTGTGAGTGCGGCGAGGATTTGGACGTGACGAGTGAGGGCGTCAGGAAGGAGTTTCATCGAGGATCGGTTGGCAAGCAGGAGTTGGCATGGGTGTTAAAGGAACGCATGCCTTGTGGGTGGCTTCCCTAGCGATGTCTCTACCAAAATTGGATCAAGCGTCGTGATTGCGTGGATACACGAAGAAGCTCGCGTTGTTCCCTAGGGGGATTGTGTTATCGTGGTCCAACGTTTTGACTAGAGTCTATTTGCTGGCCCACGTACGCAAATTTAGGGGGGGGGCTGGTATGGGCGTAAAAAAGAGCAGCCGGTGAGGGCTGCTCTTTGTGAGATTGGGTTGGTGTGAATAGGTCGTCTTCGGAGAAGCCGACCCACCAGTTAGATGAGGGCGAGGATGCTGTTGAGCGTGGAGCTCGGGCGCATGGCGGCGGAGGCCTTCTCGTCGTCGAAGTGGTAGTAGCCACCGGCGTCGACTTCGCTGCCTTGGACGGCGATGAGCTCTTCCACGATCTTGTCCTCGTTCTTGGTAAGGGCATCGGCCACGGGCTGGAAGGCGGCGGCGAGCTCGGCGTCTTCCGTTTGGGCAGCCACTTCCTGGGCCCAGTAGAGGCAGAGGTAGAAGTGGGAGCCGCGATTGTCGATGCCGCCGAGGCGACGGGTCGGGGACTTGTCGTTCTCGAGGAATTTTCCGGTAGCGGCGTCGAGGGTCTTGGCGAGGACCTTGGCCTTGGCGTTGCCAGTGGTTTCGCCGAGGTGCTCGAAGGAGACCGCGAGGGCGAGGAATTCGCCGAGGGAGTCCCAGCGCAGGTAGTTTTCAGCGAGGAACTGCTGGACGTGCTTGGGAGCGGAACCGCCGGCTCCGGTTTCGAAGAGGCCGCCGCCGTTCATGAGGGGAACGATGGAGAGCATCTTGGCGGAGGTGCCGAGCTCGAGGATGGGGAAGAGGTCGGTGTTGTAGTCGCGCAGCACGTTGCCGGTGACGGAGATGGTGTCGAGTCCCTTGGCCATGCGCTCCACGGAGTACTTGCAGGCGGCCGCGGGCGGCAGGATTTGGATGTCGAGGCCGTCGGTGTCGTGGTCCTTGAGGTAGGTGTTGACCTTCTCGATGAGCTGGGCGTCGTGGGCGCGGTCGCCGTCGAGCCAGAAGACGGCGGGCGTGTTGGAGGCACGAGCACGGGTGACGGCGAGCTTTACCCAGTCGCGGATAGGAGCGTCCTTGGCTTGGCAGGCCCGCCAGATGTCGCCGGCTTCCACTTCGTGGGAGAGGAGCACGTTGCCGTTGGCGTCGACGATGGAGACGGTGCCGGCTTCAGCGATTTCGAAGGTCTTGTCGTGGGAGCCGTACTCTTCGGCCTTTTGAGCCATGAGGCCGACGTTGGGCACGGTGCCCATGGTACGTGGGTCGAGAGCGCCGTTCTTCTTGCAGAAGTCGATGACGGCTTGGTAGACGCCGGCGTAGCTGCTGTCGGGGATGACGGCGAGGGTGTCGGCTTCCTTGCCGTCCTTGTCCCACATGATGCCGCCGGAACGGATCATGGCGGGCATGGAGGCGTCGATGATGACATCGGAGGGAACGTGCAGGTTGGTGATGCCCTTGTCGGAGTTGACCATGGCGAGGTCAGGTCCGTTGTCGTAGGCGGCTTGGATGTCGGCCTCGATTTCCGCCTTCTTGTCGGCTGGGAGTGTTTGGATTTTGGATACGAGGTCGCCGAAGCCGTTTTTGAAGTCGACTCCGAGCTCGGAAATAGTGTCGGCGTGCTTGACGAGCAGGTCCTTGAAGTAGGCTTGGACGCCGTGGCCGAAGATGATGGGGTCGGAGACCTTCATCATGGTGGCCTTCATGTGGAGGGAGAAGAGCACGCCTTCTTGCTTGGCGGCTTCGACTTGCTCGGCGAGGAAGGCGTCGAGGGCCTTGGCGGACATGAAGGTGCCGTCGAGCACTTCGCCTGCTTGCAGGGCGAGGCCGGACTTGAGCACTTGCTTTTCGCCGGAGGCGGAGGTGAAGACGATCTCAGCGGTGGTGGCCGCGGGCAGGGTGACGGACTTCTCGTTGGAGGCGAAGTCGTTTTGGCCCATGGTGGCGACGCGGGTCTTGGACTCGCTGGTCCACTTGCCCATGGAGTGCGGGTTTTTCTTGGCGTAGTTCTTTACGGCGTTGGGGGCGCGGCGGTCGGAGTTGCCCTCGCGGAGGACGGGGTTGACGGCGGAGCCGAGGACCTTGGCGTAGCGGGCCTTGGCTTCCTTTTCCTCGTCGGTCTTGGGATCGGACGGGAAGTTGGGAATGTCGTAGCCGTGCTCCTGGAGTTCCTTGATGGCGGCGGTGAGCTGGGGGATGGAGGCGGAGATGTTGGGCAGCTTGATGATGTTGGCCTCGGGAGTCTTGGCCAGTTCGCCCAGTTCTGCGAGGTGGTCGCCGATGCGCTGCGCTTCTGTGAGTTTTTCCGGGAAGTGAGCGAGGATGCGGCCAGCGAGGGAGATGTCGCGCGTCTCTACGGAAACGCCTGCGGACTTGGCGAAGGCCTGCACCATGGGCAGGAAGGAGTAGGTGGCGAGCGCGGGCGCTTCGTCAGTCTTGGTGTAGATGATGGTGGATTTTTCTGTGCTCATGTTTGTCGAGACCTCGGATAGTTTCCCCTGCAATCAAATAGAGGGGAGTTCTTGCGTATGCGGAATCGGGAATGGGTCAACAAGATAGGCGGGTAAAGTCGGTCGAGGCAGCTGCGTTGTTCGCTAGGCGAACGATCTAGGAGGTTTACAGTACAACATCAGGAGGAGCTAAGGGTCTTTCCTTTGGGGTATTTCGTAGCTAATCGCAGGGTTCCGGATTATGTCTCGACTCCGAATGTGGTTTAGGCAGGTTACGGGCGTCTTATCCTTATCGTGAACCAATCCCTATCTCGCAGTGCCAACAGGGTCGCGCGTTTCGCGTGCATTGCCCTTTTCCCTCTCTCAATATCTTCAGCTCAGGAGGCATTGACGCCTCAAGACCTGATCTCCCGCGCCCTGGAAAACAACTTGGGGCTCGAAGTCAGCCGCTTGGACGCGGCGATCAAGGAGGACAACCTTCGCGGCGAATGGGGCCGCTTCGCTCCCAGCATCGGAGTGGAGATCGGCACCGACCGCTTGTTCAAGCAGCTCAACGCCCAGGACCTCAGCAGCTCCTCTGCCTTCAATCCGCTGGATCCCGAGTACAACCACGAGAACTACTACGCCCGCGGCAAGCTGGGCGGGCGCTTGCCATTCGGAAGTACCTATGAGCTCTCTGGTGGCTCGGGACGCTTGGAGAGCACCTATACGCGTCGCGCCAGCGCGTACTACGATCCTGAATACACGTCTAACGTGAAGCTGACGGTGACCCAGCCTTTGCTGCGCAACTTCGGCTTGAAGGTGAATCTCGCGCCCATCCGCTTGGCCAAGGCTGAGCTGGAAGTAGCCCGCTTCGAGACGCGTTCCGCGATCGAAACGGTGGTGGCCAGGGTGTTGCTTGCGACTTACGAGACGCATTTTTCGATCCGCAACCTCGAGGTGAAGCAAGAGTCGATCGATCTTGCCAAGGCCTTGTTGGAAGAGAACAAGAAGCGGGTGGAAGCGGGGCGCATGTCGCCCATCAACGTGACGCAAGCCGAGGCCCGCGTGGCGGAAGCGGAAGCGGAGCTGATCGAGGCGACCGCGTTTTTCAAGCAACGCCAGAACCAGCTGCAGGAGCTGACCCAAGAGAACTACGTGCTGAATGCGGCGGACTACGTTTTGGCTGATGTCGAAGGGGCCTTGCCGAATGTACCGGGCAGGGTGGACCACGATGCGCTGGCGTCGGTGATGCTGGAGAAGAATCCGGACTACTTGGCGGCTATGAAGGCGGCGGAGAACGAGGGAATCCGCGTCGTCTACAGCAAGAATCAACGCTACCCAGAAATCAATTTGCTCATGTCGGTGGGCACCAGCGGCTTGAACGACGACTGGCGCGGCTCGGTTTCGGATTTCGAAAATCGCGAAGACGTGGACTGGAGCGTAGGCTTGGCCTTCAACATGGCTTTGGACAATCGCGCTGCCAAGTCTCGCCACCTCGCGTCCAAGAAGCGCGAGCAGCAAGCTCTCTTGAAGGTGAAGCAGTCCGAGGTCCAATTGTTGGGCGCTTTGGACAACGCGATCTACCAACTGGAAGCGGGCATCAAGCGTCGCGACTTGATCGAGCAATCCGTGGAGCTCGCTCGCGAAGCCCTGAAGGCGGAAGAGCGCCGCTTGGAAAACGGCAAGGCCACCAACTACGAAGTGCTTAACCAGCAGCGCGAGCTCAGCGTTTCTCGTACGCAAGGCCTCGCGGCCGAGGTGGAAGTGCAAAAGGCTTGGATCCAGTTGTTGCTTCTGCAGGGCGAACTTTCCGAGGTGCTCGGATACGACTTTAGCTTCGCCGAGAAGGGCGAAGCGGAATAGAAATATCTTAGAATTAACTGTTATTGAAGTGGTGCTTGTTGCTCGAGGTTTCGATTTTGTAGGGCCGTCGCTTGCGACCTGCGGGGAGCCTTCGAACCGATATCCTGCAACGCGGCGTGGCGCGAGCGCCAGCCCTACGCTCACACGGCAAGTTCCTTAACAATCTGAATTACCCCAAATCATTTATGTATCCACTTTATCGATTCGTGCGCTTGCGGAGCTTGTTCGCTGCAAGTTTAGGTTTCCTCGTTAGCTCAAGCCTGCTCGCGGAAACGCGTTGGGTGGAAGGCATCAGCCAACCGATGGAGCGTATCACCGTGAGTTCTCCGGTGGAGGAAATCGTAAAGTCCGTGTCCGTCTCGGAAGGGGACGAAGTGGAAGCGGGACAGGTTTTGGCGGAGCTGCTTTCCTCCCAGGAGCGGCTGGAGGTCGAGCGTTTGGAAGTGCTGATCGAGAAGGCGGAAGTCGATTTCAAGGCGACGGCTGACCTCGTGGCGGAACGCATCGAAAGCGAGGACAAGCTGGTGGAGGCCCGCACGGCGTTGCAGAGCCTCAAGATCGAGCGCGAGATCGCTCTTAACGATGTGGAGGAACGCATTATCCGTTCTCCCATCGCGGGCGTGGTGGTTTTTCGTTTGAAGGACCCGGGCGAAGCGATCGGGCGAGTGGAGCCGCTGTTCGAAGTGATCAAGTCGGACCAGCTCAAGCTGCAGTTCTTCATGTCGGCTTCCGACTTGCCGGCTTTACAGGTGGGCGGCGAAGCGGAGGTGCAATTCCCCATCGCCAAACCGGGCCAAACCTTCACGGCGCGGCTGGACTTCGTGGATCCGCAGATCGACTCCCGCAGCGGACTTTTCCGGGTGCGCTACGTCTTCGACAATACGCAGGCTGGGGTGAAGCCCGGCGCCCGCGTGCAAGTGAAACTCGACTTGGGGGATCAGTAACGCTCCATGGAATCGGAAGACAGATTTGATGCGGCCAGCTTCGAGAAATTGCTCGGAGACGCGGTGGATCCGGTAAGCTTTTGGAATACGCTGGCTCGTTACCTTTCCCAGCAGTGGGAGTTGAAGCGCGCGCTGGTGCTGCACGTGGCTTCCGCCTCGGAAGTGCGCTTGCTCGGCCAGCACGGCCAAGGGGGAATGTCGGAGCTGCCGCAGAGCGTGCGCCGCGCGGTGGTGGGCGAAAAGCCGGAAGGCGCCCAGGTCATAGAAGAGGGCGCGGAACGCTGGCTCGTTGCCGGCTTGGAGCGTGCGGATGGCGTTTCTCTGGTGCTACTGGCCGAAGGACGCGAAGGCCTGCAGCAAGATGCTGCCAAGGTCGTATCCCTGGCTCAGGCCTTGGTATCCGGCTCGGAGGCGAAACAGGCGGCATTGCGTTCAAGTCGTTCGCTGGACCAATTTTCCAAGATCGTTGACCTCGGCCTCCTTTTGGGGGAGTCGGTCAATTTCGATCCGGCGGCCATGACGCTTTGCAGCGAGCTGGCCCACCACCTCAAGGCTATGCGAGTGACCTTGTCGTGGAAATCTGGCGACAAGTATAAGCTGGTCGCCACCAGCCATGGCGGTCGCGTGCGCAACGACACCGAAGCCGCTGGCTCCTTGCTACGCCTGATGGAAGAGGCGGCGGACCAATCCTGCGAGGTCGCTCACCCGCCGCTGGATGGCGATGCCTTGAATCTGCAGCACCGTTTGTATTCGGAAAGCAATGCCAACTGCAGAGTGCTTTCCTTGCCGATTCGTTTTGAAGATGGATGTGTGGGCGTTCTGACGGTTGAGCATCCACAGGAAGATGCTCCGGTTGGGCAAGAGGACATCGAAACCTTGCGAGTCATCCTCGACTTGGTTGCTCCTCGCCTAGAAGAGATGCATCGCAAAACGGGCTGGTTCGGGGCGCGTATCTGGCGCCGCTCCCGCCGTTTTTGCGCAGGTTTCATCGGCTATCGCCATACCGGTTGGAAGGTGACCGGCTTGTTGATCGTGGCTTTCATGCTGGTCTCGCTGGTGGTGCGCATGGAGCACAAGGTGAAGGCGTCCTTTATTTTGAAGTCCGAGGCATCGGCTTTTTTGACAGCTCCATTTCCTGGATACATCGACCAAGTTCACCATGACGTAGGCGATATCGTGCAAGCAGGCGACTTGTTGCTGGATCTAGATCGCCGTGAATTCGAAGTTCAACTCGCGGAATTGGTGGCTAATCGCGACCGCAACCTCACCGATGCCCGTCGCCTTGAGGGCGAAGGCGAGCTGACCGAGATGCGCTTGGCTCAATTGGCAGCCAAGCAAGTGGATGCCAAGATCGATGTACTTGAGTATCGCTTGTCCAAGACTCAGGTGCGAGCGCCTTTCGATGGCATTATCGTGGAAGGCGACTTGCGCGAGCGGCTCGCTTCGCCCGTGCAAGCTGGCGAAACGCTTTATCGCATCGTGAAGCTAGAAGGGTTGTACGGGGAGCTGCGGGTGGACGAGCGGGACATCAATTACCTTTCCCCAGATCAAGTGGGGCAGATGGCTTTTGCGAGTCGCCCTTACGATCGCTATGACGTGAGGCTCGAGCAGTTCGAACCGGTGGCGATCATCGAGGAGTCGGGAACCTATTTTCGTGTCCGTATCCATTTGGAGGATGCGCCTGACGATTGGTGGCGTCCGGGCATGAGCGGCGTGTGCAAGGTGGATGCAGGCAAGCGTTCGCTGGCGTGGATCCTGATGCACCGCACCGTCGAATTCTTCCGCATGCTTTTCTGGTTCTAGTTTTCGAGCGAACTCATGAGTACGGCCAACGGAGTTTTTGACGAATCCTGGTATCGGGTGAAGGACTGTCGCTTGCGACTGCTGCCCGGGATCGAGTTGGTGCGTCAACGCTTCAAAGGCGAGCAGTGGTACGTGGTTTGCGATAAGCTCGGCCACCAGTATTTCCGTATCCGCCCGGAAGCCTACAAGTTTGTTTGCCACCTCGAAAACGAGAACTGCGTGGAAGACGCTTGGAACGAGGCTTTGCGGGTGGATCCGGAAAATTCGCCCAGTCAAGGCGACGTGGTGCAGCTGCTATCTCAGCTCTACCGCTCCGGTTTGCTGAGAGGGGATCGCATGGCGGATATCGAAGCCTTGGCGGAAGTGCGCAAGACTGAGAAGGCCACCAAGACCAAGCAGCAGTGGGCCAGCTTTCTCTTTTTGAAGATCCCGCTCTTCAATCCGGATCCTTTTTTGAAGAAGACGATAGCCCTCTTCAGCTGGTGCTTCGCTCCGTTCGGATTTATAGTTTGGCTGCTTGTCCTTGCTTTTGGAGTACAGGCTTTGGCTTTGAATTGGGGTGAATTCAAGGACGTGTCGGAGGGTTTGCTCGGACTGTCGAATCTACCGCTGCTGTACTTGGCCATGATCATTACCAAGACCTTGCACGAGTTCGGCCACGCCTATGCCTGTCGCCGCTATGGTCGCGAGGTACCGGAAATGGGGGTGATGCTGCTCGTGTTCAACCCGCTGCCTTACATGGACGCATCCGCGAGCTATGCCTACACGCACAAGCATCGCCGGGTGTTGGTGGGGGCGGCAGGCATGTATGTGGAGATCTTTGTGGCAGGCTTGGCGATCTTGTATTGGGCCAATGCGGGGGACGGAACGATGTCGCGCCTAGCTTACAACATGGCGATTACCGCTTCCGTATCCACGATCCTGTTCAATTTGAATCCGCTGCTGCGCTTCGACGGCTATCATATATTGACGGACCTGAGCGAGACGCCGAACTTGCAGATGCGTGCTCAGCAGCTGATAAAGTTTGCGGTGAATCGCTATGGCTTCGGCTTGCGCGGGCAACCGGTGCCGGCGAATAGCCTGGGGGAGGTAGTCGGGCTCACGACCTTCTTTTTCGCCAGTTGGATCTATCGCATGTTCCTTTTGGTGAGCATTCTCTTTTTTGTATCCAAACAATGGCTAATCGCGGGCGTGATCATTGCGATCGTGTTTGCGGTGATGTGGTTGGTAGTGCCGATCGTAAAGGGCGCTCGCTATGTAATCTCGGGGACAGAACTCATGAACAATCGAAGCAGAGCAGTATTGGTTTCAGCGGGCAGCATTTTGGCGATCGCCGCATTTCTCACCTGGGTTCCCTTGCCGCACTATTTCCGCACCGACGGTATCGTACAGTCGAATCCCTTCGTGAACGTGTATGCGGGGACCGCGGGCGAGCTTGTTTCGATTGATACGCCTTCCGGATCTATGGTGCAAGCGGGGCAGTTGCTGGTCAGTTTCCGCAATCCCGAGCTGGAGCAGGAGGCCCACTTGGTGGAGTTGGAATACGAGCGCTTGCTGCTCTTGATCCGTTCCGACCAAAGCGTGGACGGGGCTCAGTTGGAAGGGCTGCTGGCCAAGAAAGAAGCCCTTCTGGTGCGTCGCGAGGAAGCGAAGCGTCGCCTCGCCGAGCTGCAGGTGAAGGCGCCGGTATCCGGCCGTTGGATCGCTCCCGGCTTGCACGAGTACGAGGATGGCATGGTGGCACGCGGGTCGCCGCTTGGATTTGTGCGTGGTGAGCGGGAGTTTCGTTTCTCGGCGGTGGTGCGCCAGAAGGACGTGGATCGCTTGTTCACGGAGATAGGGGACACGGCCGAAGTGAAGCTTTTTGGCCAGGAAAACGTAACCATGCAGCTCAGCAAGGTGACGCCGATTCCGGCCGAACAAAGCCAGCTGCCATCCGCATCGCTGGGCGTTATGGGTGGCGGTAATGTCGGGGTGAATACGAACGAACGCTCCGGTTCCACCAGCTCCGAACCGTTTTTCGAGATACGTTCCACCTTGCATGTTCCCGAGGGACAGATTGCCAACCACGGGCAGCGCGGAGTGGCTCGGCTGCGCTTGCCAAATCTCCCGCTGGGTCGCCAATGGTACCTGCGGGTGCGCCAGGCCTTCCAGAAAGAGTACCAACTCTAAAATAGTTGCATGAGCAATCCCTTCCAGCTCCAGGCTCCCAGCGAGTTCCAGCACCGCTTCTTCGAGAAGCCGGTTCCGGCGCCTTTGAAGGGTATGGACGTTTGGGCGAAGGGGGTTGCGGGGCGTTGGTCTCGCCGCGCTTCGGTGCGCAAGAAGTGGCAGGAAAAAGTGGATACTGCTCTCGGCTTGCTGGCGGATCTGAGAGATTTGAGCGACGCGGCCTTGGACTCGGAACTGCAGCGTTGCGGAGCGGCAGCTCGGTTGGAGGGGCCGCTTTGCCTGAAGCCGACGGCGGAAAGCCTGGCTTTGGTTTGCGAACTCTCGCGCCGCAGCCTCGGACTGACTCCCTATCCGGTGCAGATGCTGGCAGCCTTGGCCTTGTGCCAGGGGTACTTGGCCGAAATCGATACGGGAGAGGGAAAGACTTTATCTTTGGCCATGGCGGCCTCGCTGGCCTGCATGGGCGGCGGCTATTGCCACATCGTGACGGCCAACGACTACTTGGCGGATCGCGACGCCAAGATCATGTCGCGACTGTACGATCGCGTGGGCTTGGAAGTGGGATCGGTGACCAGCCAGTCGGAGCCGGTCGAACGTTCCCACGCTTACGCGAAGCAGGTCGTCTACACTACGGCCAAGGAAGTGGCGGCGGACTACTTGCGGGACCGCATTTTCTTGGGCGAAGCCAACTGTTCGGGACGTCGCTACAGCGCTAAGAGACTTTCCGGTAGGGGCCGCAACTATGTGGGCATGGTGCAGCGCGGGCTATTTCGTGCCTTCATCGACGAGGCGGATAACGGCTTGATCGACGAGGCAACGACTCCGCTGATCATCAGTCGCCAGCAGGACATGGATGATCTGGAGGCAGCCTGCCGGGCAGCTTGGTTCGTGGCTTCCGAGATGGAGGAGGGCAGGGATTTTCGAGTTTGGGTCCAGCAACGTCGCTTGGAGTTCACCCCGCAAGGCCGCCAACGCGCCCGCGAATCGGGAAGCTACCCGGACGCAGCGCTCTGGGAATGTCCCACTCGCCGCAGCCAGCTGGTGCAGCTCGGCCTGGAGGCACGCCAGTTTTTCCTCAAGGGCACCCACTACATTATAGAGAAGAAGTATCTCGGCACCTCGACCAGCCCGATCGTCATCGTAGACGAGAGCACGGGACGTCCTATGCCGAACCGTAGTTGGAAATTGGGGATGCACCAGATGGTGGAGGCCAAGGAAGACCTGCCCATGACGCCGCCGACCCAGACCATTGCCCAGATCAGCTTCCAAACCTTCTTCCGACGTTACGGTCATCTGTCGGGGGCGACGGGCACGGCGAAGGAGATCGCCGACGAGGTCTGGCAAACCTACGACTTGGCGACGGTGCGGATTCCCCGTAACAAGCCCAAGCGAGTAACGGACCGAGGCATGCGTTTCTTTCTGACCGTCGACGACAAGGAAGACGCTATCATCGAAGAGATCAGACAGCGCCAATCCAATGGGCAGCCCGTCCTAGTCGGTACCCAGAGCGTAACCGCCAGCGAGCGCTTGGCTCGGAGGCTCAACATCAATGGAGTGCGTTGCGAGGTATTGAATGCGGTGCGTATCGAGGACGAGGCCAAGATCATCGAGCAGGCAGGACAGCTTGGACACGTGACCATCGCTACCAACATGGCCGGCCGCGGGACCGACATTAAGCTCAAGGCCGGAGTGGAAGCCTTGGGCGGCTTGCACGTGATCGCCACCGAACCGGCTAGCAGCCGTCGTGTGCATCGTCAGCTTTTTGGACGAGCAGCCCGTCAGGGAGCTCGCGGCTCGACCAGCGCGTATTACTCTTTCGAGGACGAGTTGCTGGTGAAGCAGCTGCCTAGCTCGGCCTTGCGAGTCTTGAAGTGGTTCAACCGAGTACCCCTTGTATCCGGATTGTCACGACTCGGGCTCTTTTACGCCCAGCGTCGAGCGGAGAAACTTGCCAAGATCGCTCGCAAGGCAGTGATGAAAAACGAAAACGAATTGCGTTCGTCCCTCGGGTTCTCACGGGGAGAGAGCACCCAATGAAACTAGGGTGTTTGTGAATATGTTAACAATTTTGTGAATACATGGAATAAGTTCTCGCAATGTGTAAAACGCATTTCTTTATTTCGAGGCTTACTTCCCTGTTTCCCACTTGTTTCTCTCTTCCACAGCCAAGCGTCTGAAAGACGTGTTCGCCCAGAGTCGCGAACGCTCGCGCTTTGTCGTCGAACAGCTGGAACCAAAGGTATTGCTCTCGGCTGCTCCGATCGACGTGCCTCAGTTCGCGGGAGCGGACCTGAACCAGTTCAACCAGCCAGAGCAGGTTCCCGTGGCCAGCTCTCAGGCAGCTGAAGAAATCATCCTATCCGCGACCCAAATCGCGGACCTGCAGTCCGAGAACAACCTCGCATTTCATTCCGAAGGCGAGGTTTTTGATTGGTCGGATGGAGCGGAAGAGGAGCGCATCGTCGAGGAAGGCGGCACCCTGGAGGGTAGCGGCGACCTTGGCGGCGATCTCAAGAATTTGGGTACAGTGGCGCCGGGCAACAGTCCGGGCGTGCTGGAAGTTGATGACTTTTCTAACGAGGGCACGCTCGAGATCGAGCTGGCTGGCACTGCTGATTCGGAATTTGACCGCGTCCTGATTTCCGGGGCGGCTGACTTGGGCGGCGTGCTGAAAGTGTCCTTGCTCGACGGCTTCGAACCGCAAAGCGGAGATCGCTTCACTATAATAGAGTGGGGCGCCGGTCAACGCAGCGGCGACTTCGCGGAATTCGAAGGGCTAGACCTTGGCGGCGGCTTGACGCTGATGCCGATCGTGACCGAAACGGGCTACGATTTGGTGGCCATGGATGCCGCTCAACCGGTCGGACTGCTCGACGGTTTGATGACTTTCACGACGGGAATCGAGGTCCTAGACAACCAGATCAAGGGCTTGCTCGACGGGGCGATCAACGAGTTGACCGAGCTCTCCAAGACCACTTTTGACCTCGCTTGGAACTACGGACCGCTGGACATTTCCGGCACTTTCGAGATCGGAAAATCCGGTTCCGACATCTTCTTCCTAGCTGCCAATGCTTCACTAATTGTAGACGCATCGGGCGCGGCGGACGGCTTCGACGGCGACGAAACGGCCTTCCGTTTGGTCGATATGGACCTCGCCATTATCTTCGATTCCAGCGCTAAATCCTTCGCTTTCGTCGGTTCAGGATCGGCCCAATTGCTCGGATCCAGCCTCGAAATGGGCGGCGATTTCACTCTCCAATGGAACGCTCTCGGGCGCGATTTGACCAACGCCAACTACGCCACCAGTACCCTCAGCCAGACCCTCACGGCGGCGAATGGGGTGGCAACTTTGAGCGGTCAGGACGCTGTTGTGAGCTTCGCTTCGAGCGCCTTGAAGGCAGATTTTTCCTTGGCCATGGCGGCTGACGGCAGCTCCGGATTCGCCCTTTCAGTGGCCAACGGTGCCCTCGAATTTCCTACGACTCCGCGAGCGGACGTGAAGGTTGTGAACGTATCCGGCACGGTTGATGTCGATGCGGACGGAGCGATGGACGTCGCTCTCACAGCCACTTTTAGCGCCACGTTCTCGGGTCTGAATATCTCTGCGACACAGGTACAAGTCAGCTATTCCGGCGCTCCTGGAGCCGCCACCGCGGTCGCGATCAAGGTTCAAGCCCCGGTCGCCCTCAGCATAGCGAACCTGTCCGCAACTGCCTCTTTCAACCTCGAAGCCCGCGGTCCACCGGCCGGAAGCAGCCTCCCCGAGTACTTCTTTTCCTTCACAGACCTTACTTTAACCACGCCTGACGTAAAAATCGCAGACGCCAGCGGAGCTTTGCTCGCGACCGTCGACGGCGTGGCCCTCGCAATTTACGGCACGGCCCAAGCCGATGCCCCCGGTTTCACCGCCGGAGCCCGCCTCCAGTACCGCGCCAACACGACCGGCCTGGAAATCAACCGCAGCATCGACTTCCTCAGCGGAAGCGTGGACCTCGTTTTCAACGCGAGCGAAACTGCGACAGACTTTTACGAGATCGCCATCATCGATGCCTTCGTGCAATTCGGCGATCACCTGCAAATCCGCGGCAGCCTCGTTTGGCAGCAAAGCGTTCTCGAAATCGGCGGCACCGAATATTCCGTCCGCACCCTGAACGCCACCAACCTCGACGTCTTTGTCGGCGCCAGCGAATTGACTCCCGGCGTTTGGGCAATGGACGTCGGCGCTTCCGGCCTCGTTCTGGAAAACGCGAATCTGCAGATCATCGAGTTTTCCGATTTCGCGAATGGCAGCCAATACGTCATCCAAGCCAAGGGAACATTCCAAGCCACTGAGCTCGGCGACCTGACCTTGGGCGGCACCGGCACGCTCAAGTTCAACCAAACCGGCTTGGCCTTCGACATCACCTTGCCAACTCCGGGCCAGAACAACGAAGGCGTTCGCATGCTCTTCTCCAGTTCCGCGGCCATCCAAATCGCGGTTGCCGATTTCGCCCTGCAAGTGGTCGGGCAAGATTTGACCGGCGCGGCGCTGATCACGGTCGACGACAATCGCCTCGAGGTCACCATGAGTTCGGTCAACGCGACCTTGCTGCTCGGCACCTCCTTGATCGGCGTGCGTGACGCGTCCGGAAAAATCGTCCTCGGCGACGACCAGGCCTACGGCACTTTGAACGGCGACCTGATTTTCGACGGCTTCGACTTCTTCAGCCTGAGCGGCGGTTTCGCCATCGAGTTCAACACCGGCGATGCTTCTATAATAGAAGGTGGCAACGAATTGCCCGCTGGCCCGTATTTCGGAATCCGCGGCAACAACGTTCGCCTCACCGTGGAAGGCGAAACTTTGCTCGGCGACTTCCTCTTCGAAAACGGCGCCTACAACGCGAGCACCGGCGAGACTCATCGCGGCGCGGCAGCGGCAGGTGAAACCGATGTCTTCCTGCTCTCCGCTTGGAACGTCTCTCTTAATACAGATGGCCTGAACATCGGCGACATGAGCTTGGCCGGCAGCGCCGTGATTTCCAACGCTTGGCTCGCGGCCGATCTGCTCGGCAGCTTCGAAGTCGAGTTCTCTTCCGTCAATGTCTCCATCGGCGGGGAAGTGGGCATGCAGATCAACACCCACACCGCCGAGGTCACGCTCGCCGCCGCCAGCGGAAAGGGAAGCGTCACGCTTCCGGCCGGACCGAGCTTCTCGATTTTCGCCAAGGATTTCCATGCCGACTTGCAGGCGGCTTACTTGACCGGCGGCTTCGCTCTCTCGGTGGTCGAATTCGATGGCGACGCCAGCTGGCAGTTCGACCTGGAGGACATCGACCTCCGCTTCGGTGGCAACCTGCGCGATCCGCTGCTCAACCTTCACCTCAGCGCGGGACAGTTCCTCGTCACGCCGGACGGCTTGCTCGGCAACTTGCCGAATCTGGAAATTGGCGGAGGCGACCTGAATCTCGGCGGCACGCCCGACTTCTCTTTTAATACAACAGGTGTCGATTGGAATGGCATCGCCGCGGGCGTCTTCGAATTGGGCGGCGATCTCAGCTTCGACTTCGGCGACTTCAGCTTGCTCGGCGACATGAGTTTCTCGCTGATGGATTCCATCAACGCGGCCGCGTTCGACGTGCCCTCCACCGGCTTCACCGCTTTCGAAGGTCTGCGCTTCGAGCTCGATGGTGTGTCGATGGATATCTTCGGCCTCGCCAGCATCTCCAACTTCAGCGGCACCAACTTCATCTTGCCGGAAGGTTTCGTAGGCGTGAACAGCGGCGACGTTACGCTCGACCTGCCCAACCTCGATTTCTCCGCGACCGCGTCCATCTCCCTCAACACCATCGGCGAAGCCTTCGACCTCGGCGTCATGGTGGACGGCAGTGCGGTGCAAGTGAACGTGCCGGCTGGTCCTTACTTTGCCCTGAGCATGGACGACCTCGACTTCGAGCTCTTCGGAAGCTTCGTAAACGCGGCCAACATGACGCTGGTGCTCGACGCCGGCGTGAGTGGGGGAGCGGATGCTAGCTTGCTCTTCGAAGTGTCTGACCTCGACATCTTGCAAAGCATCGGCGGAGCGACCTTGAAGTTGATCGACCTCGACGGATTCTTGCTCGCGGACAGCGGCGGACTCACGGCACGCATCGCTGGTGGCATGAGCTTTGAGGGCATGGCCGACATTTCGCTGAGCGTTTCCAGCGCGGTGGTTTCCTTGAATACCAAGTCGGTTTTGGTCAGCCATGAATTCCAAGGCACGACTTACGAGTTCGTGGGCGGTTCCTATTTCGATATCGATGCGGCCGGCGCGAGCGCGGTTGTATTAAGTAACAGCTTGAGCGCGGACTTCCGTTTCAGCCTCAATCCCGCGACCGGTCTCAACAAGGCCGAGATCGTAGCGGCGGTGAACAACGGCAGCATTTCTTTGGGCGGCGACTTGGTCAGCCTCAAGAACGGAAGCGGCGCTTTCCTCTTCACCAACGACGGTGTCGCGGCCACCTTCGGCGGCGACCTCTCCTTCAAGTCGGACGATCTCGATGCGAGCGGAACCTTCGCCCTCGCTATCAACACCAAGCCAACGGCTGTTTCCCGTTCTATTACAGTAGGTGGTTCTTCCGTTGAGCTCAACCTGACTGCGGGGGACTACCTGCGTATTGCGGGCACGGATGTGAGCGTGATCGTGGCCGGACAAAGCTTGACCGGAAACTTCGCTTTCCAAACCGAAGGCTCCGATGTGCGGATTACTGCGAGCGCTGTATCAACCAGTCTTGGTCCGGTGGATACGCCATACGTGAGCGTGGAAAATGCGTCCGGCGATTTCATCCTTTCCGCTGCAGGAGCCGTGGGTGGTTTGTCGCTCTCCGGTCGCGGCCTCAGCCTGGAGGTTCCCGGCATGAGTTTCTCCACCGGCGAAGTGCGCGTCGAACTCAGCACCTTGGCTACTGCTTTTGACGGAGATCTCGATTTCGGCGATGGACCGGTAACGGTTTCGTATCCAGCTGGACCTTACGTTCGCATTGCGGTGCTGGGAGTTGATGTACAACTCGCAGGATTGACCATTAGCGCAGGCGGCGCGGCGGCTTCGCTGAGCGGTGACTTCTTCTTCGAGCAATCTGGCAGCGTGACCCGCGTGGCCATGGCCAACGTGAATGCCACCATCGATTTCAACGGCAGCGGCGGATCTATCTCCGACGGCCGTGGCGCCATGGTCATCTACGCGACTGGCGTGGCGGGACAAGTACGCGGCGTGCTCGATGTAGACCTGCCAGGCGTCAGCGCTGGCGGTTCCGTTTTCCTCTATATAAATAATACAGGCGGAGCGGTCGACGAAACGATCCAGATTGGTGAGGAAACCATCGAGATCGTCTTCACCGCGGAGGAAGGCTCGCTCTTCTCGGTTGCCTTGGGTGGAGCCAGCCTCAACATCGCCGACGTCATTCGCGTGGAAGGCTCGCTCAAGTTCACCACGGTAGGGGACAAGCTGATCTTTGGCGGCACCGAGTTGACCCTCTTCATCGGAGACGGTGTTCCCGTCTTGGCCGATGGCAGCGTGAATACGCAGGCGCGCGGTCTGTTGATCAACGACGCGGAAGTCGGTTTGGTGAAAGTCAACGGCGCGGATGGCGCTCTCTACGCTTTGGTCGCCACCGGTACGCTGCAAGTGCTGGGCATCGACAATGTCGAATTCACTGGCACCGTTTCGGTTCGCCTCAACATGTTCGAGGAAGCAGTGGCGGAAACCATTTCCATTCCCGGAACCCAGCGCGCGGTGGAGGTCAACTTCAGCAGCAGCGAAGTGGCTAGCTCGGTGGGTGGCGTTTTCACGGAAATCCTAGCCGAAGGAATTTCGTTGGAAGTGGCCGGTCAGAGCTTGGCAGGCGATATCTCGATTCGTCGCTACCGTTTCGATGCGAATGGCACTCCGGCTGACGACAGCGATGACGAGTCGATCCTGCAGCTCGAACTCTCCAACGCCAGTGCCTCCTTTGGCGACGGCAATGACGCAGTGGTCAGCGTGGAAGACGCGGCGGGCAGTATTCTGATTTTCGAGACAGGCGTGGCCGCATCGCTGCGTGGTTCGATCCGGGTGGACGTTCCCTCGGTAGCCTTCTCCGGCGATTTCGATTTCCAGATCAACACCACAACCCGCAACGTGGAGCCGATCTTCCAAGCGGGCGGCATCGACCTCTCCGACAATCCGATCCGGGCTGGCCCGTTCGTGAGAATTGCCGGTTCCGACGTTTCGCTCACAGTCGCAGAGCAAAGCCTGTCCGGCAACTTCGAGTTTGTATCCACAAACGACGGCTCCGTGCGGTTGACCATGAGCGACGTGGCATTGACCATCCAAACCGGCAGCACGGATTTGATTCAAATCGCGGATGGTTCAGCGGACTTCATTCTTGATGATAGCGGCATACTGGGAGCTATCGAAGTCGGCTCGATCAATTTCAATGTTCCCGGTATCAACCTGAGCACTACGACAGTGAGGGTTGAAGTCAGCACCCGTGCGGCGGAGTACACCGGCGCATTTACGCTCGGCAGCGGAACTGAGACACTGACGCTGCCAGCTGGGCCTTACTTCCGTGTTATGGTCACGGGCGCGACGCTGGGTATTATAGATGCAGCGAATCCGACCCAGGAGCTGATCAGTCTCAGCGGGAACTTCTTCTTTGAAACGCGTGATGGCCTGGTTCGCTTGGCAGTCACCAACGCATCGGCTACCATCGAACTCAACGGCGAATCGGCCGGCGTGGTGAATGGGGAAGGCTTCTTGCTTATCACCAACACTGGCTTGGCCGGTACCATGAAGGCGGACCTCGCGGCCAGCCTCGGTGGATTGCAAGCGGGTGGCACCGTCGTGGTTCGGCTGAACAACACGGGTGCCGCCGTCGACGAAACCTTGCTTCTCGCAGGCCGCGAACTCGCTATCCGCTTCACCGCTGCAGAGGGCAACTTCCTGCAAGTCTCCTTGGCCAACGCCAGTATTACCATCGCGGATGTGCTGACCATCGAAGGATCCTTCACTTTCGCCGACAGTGGGGATGGCAAGCAGATCGCTGCCGGTTCCGGATTGCGTATCTTCTTTGGCGAAGGTCCGATCACGCTCGCAGACGGCACGCTCAATCCATTCGCCTACGGCCTCTTGATGGACGAAGCCCAAGTCGGTCTCGTCAAAGCCGACGAAGGCGGCACCACCAAGTATGCGATCGATGCCCGTGGCACGGTCAAGCTCGTTGGCTTGGATGGAATTGTGATCTCCGGTACGATTCGTGTTCGTATCAACACTTTCGGTACAGCGATCGAAACCGAAATCGCTCTACCCGGAACGGACAGTACCGTTCCCGTGGTCTTCGCATCGACGGAAGTTGCCGACGCCTCCGGCGCCTTTATTTCGATTACCGGATTGGGTCTCACCGTGGAGGCTGCCGGGCAACATATCAGCACGGACCTCGCTATCGAGCAGGTGTTGACCGATGTGAACGGCACCGCTGATGACACCAGCGATGATCGCAAGGATCTCTTGCTCACCCTGCGCAACGCCAGCCTCTCCTTAGGCGATTCCTCCAACGACTACATCACGCTCACGGAAGGCTTCGGCCAGATTCTCGTTTCGAGCGACGGTATCGCGGGTGCCTTGGGTGGCACCATCCGGACCGATATTCCAGGGGTCAGCTTCAGCGGAAGCTTTAACATTATTCTGAATACAACGCAGGTCGCGGTTGAGCGCGAGTTCGTGACTGCGGTCGATAGCTCTGGAAATGCGACCGAAACGATTTCGGAAATCGTGGCAGGTCCCTACGTTCGCTTGATCGGTACCGGCGTGAGCGTCGAGATCCTCGGCCAGTCGATGAGCGGTGATATCTATTTCGAGCAGCAAAGCTTGGCCAATGGCGGTAGCGTTTTCGTTCTCGGATTCAATAATCTCAGCCTCGGCTTCGGCGACGGTACCACTGACTACCTCACTGTGACGGAAGGGCAGGGGCTCTTGATCGTTACCAGCTTGGGCGTTGCCGGCGAGCTTTCCGCTCAGGTCGCTTTGGCACCGAGTTTGGACTTCACTCTATCGGTCGAGAAGCTGACCCTGGCGGTCAACACTTACACTACTGCGGTCGACGAAACTTTGGCGCTCGGCGGCGAGACGCTGCGTTTGAAGCTCCCAGCCGGTCCTTATCTGCGGGCGACGGCGGAAGGCGCTTTGATCGCTATCGCAGGACAACGCATTTCGGCCAACGTCGCTTTCGAGCAACTCACTGACGAAGGTGTGACCAAAACCTTGTTGCTGCTCAGCGATGCGGAACTTTCCATCGGTCCAGCGGCGGCACCTTACGTTCGCATGACGGAAGGCGAGGGTGTATTCTTGTTGCGCGAATTCACCGATAGCTCCAGCGCGACCAAGCAAGGCATCGCTGGCCGTCTCTCTGGTACGGTTGCTCTCAACGTTCCAGGAGTTTCCTTCAGCGGAAGCTTCGCCTTCGAAGTGAACCAAACCGGTGAGGCGATCAACGAAACCTTTACCCTTGGCGGCGTCTCCTTGGTGCTGAACCTTGAGGCAGGACCTTATCTCCGCGTGGCGGGCGAAAACGTATCCCTCGATATCGCGGGTCAAACCTTGGTCGGTAACTTTGCCTTTACCCAAACTGCCAAGGTCAGCCGTATTGAAATTTCTGATGCGGAACTGAACCTCGCCAACGGCGTGGTAGTCGCTGGTATCAGCAGCGGCATTATCGAGCTCTATGAAGATGGAGTGGTCGCCCAAGTCGAAGCATCCGTTAGCCTTGGCGTTCCCGATGTCTCGCTGTCGGTCGATTCCATGAAGCTGGTGATGAACACACGCATCTCCAGTGGGGCGAACTACATGCGTCTCTCTGGTACGAATGTGGTGCTGGATGTATCCGGCCTCGAACTACGCGGTGATTTCATCTTCGAGCAAAATACACCCCAGGTCGGACCGAAGGTAGTAAAGGTCGGCATCACGAATCTATCGCTGCAGATCGGCGATGGGTCCACGAACTTCGTCGACGTACAAAATGCGACCGCCCAACTGCTGATCTTGCCGACCGGTGTGGCGGCCCGCATCTCCGTCAGCGGCAATCCCATCAATATTCCCGGCCTAACCTTCTCAGTGGGCGAAGTGGTCATCGAGATCAACACGCTCGCGGTTGCGGTGACCGAGGAGATGACAGCCCTGCCAGTTTTGGCTGGCTTCAGCTTGCCCGCGGGTCCTTACCTTCGCGTGACTGCTACCGATGCCACGGTCGGATTTGCCGGTATCGAAATGGAAGACGGCAGCGGGGTTTCCCTCTCGGGCGACTTCTTCCTCGAGCAATTCAACCGCACCGCTCCGGACGGAACCACTTCTACTGTGACGCGTTTGGCTGCAGCCAACGTAAGCGCCCAAATCAAGTTTGGCGGCGACGGCGCGGAATTCGTGGAAGGCGAGGGGGTATTCGTTTTGGCGAACGGCGGCATCGCGGGTTATTTGAGCGGCCAAGTCAACGGCAAGCTCGGCCCTGTTGATGCAGGCGGCAAGTTGGCTATCCGCATCAACAACACGGGCGGAGCGGTCGAAGAAACCGTGACCCTTGGTGGCACCGAATTGACGGTCAGCTTCAGCGCCAGCGAGGGCAATACTTTCGACGTATCCATTTCGGACCTCACCGTTACTATCGGCGACTTCGTTTCGATCTCCGGCAACTTGGCCTTCGGCAAGAAGACCTTAACCGTGAACGACGGCAGCTCCGACCTCGAAGTCGAGGTCGACGCATTTGCGGGCGAGGGCTTGGAAATCTTCCTCGGCAACGGTCCGATCCGTTTGGGCGACGAGTCCATCAACCCATTGGCGACAGGCGTCTTGCTGACCAACGCATCGGTAGGCGTGATCAAGTTTGGCGGCACCACTCCGAGCTATGCGCTTTACGCGACTGGTACGGTTGAGCTGATCGGCGTGGATGGCGTGACCATCGCCGGTACCGCCACCGTTCGTGTCAACGATAGTGGATACGCGGTGAACGAAACGCTAACGGTTTCCGGTAGCGCGGGCACTGGCGTGGAAGTCGTGTTCACCGACACTGCCGTAGTGAAGACTTTCATCGCGACCGGAGCAGAACTTTCGTTGCTCGGCCAAAGCTTGAGCGGTAACTTCTCCTTCAACCAGGTCGTGGTGGGCAACGGCGTTGATGGTTTGGCAGGTACGGCGGACGATGTTACTTCCATTGCGATTGTCGCTACCGAAGTCAGCCTCACTCTTGGAACGGCCGATGCGGGTGTATCCATTTCGGAAGGTACGGGCGCGATCCTCTTCACCACCGAAGGTCTCGCGGCCAAGATTACCGGCACGGTCGCTCTCACAATTCCCAACGTCAGCTTCGAAGGGGACTTCACCCTCTCTATTAATACAGGCGCCAACGCGGTGGCTCGCAGCTTCGACTTGGCAGGTACGACGGTTGACCTGACTTTGCCTGCGGGACGCTTCTTCCGTCTGGAAGGCGTAGGCGTAAAGCTCACCGTTCTCGGTCAGACGCTGGAAGGCAACTTCGCCATCGAGTCCACGACCAAGGCGGACGGCAGCAGCTTGCTGACGATCCGCGCCACCCATGTTGCCTTCGCCCTGACGGCGGGAGGCGACGAGATTGTTGCTCTGAGCGACGGAAGTGGTGCCTTTGTGGTAACCGATGCAGGGATCGCCGGCGAGCTGGCGGGTACCATTGCGGTCAATCTTGGACCGGACGTCACGGTCGATGCGAACCTCAGCCTTCGTATCAATACGACCAATACGGCGATCAGCCAGACTTTCGATCTCGCGGGTCAACGCTACGTTTTCGAAATCGCTGCAGGGCCATACTTCCGTTTCGAAGCGAGTGAGGTTGCTATCGATATCTACGGTCAACGCCTCACCGGCGACATCCTTCTCGAGAAGGCGACTTCGCTCGGGGCGGACGGCGTTCCAGGCGGCACGGGCGCCAATGCCGACACCTCGATCGTTCGCATCGCCTTTAGCAACGTTGGGCTGAACCTTGCGGATGGCCTGCTCACGCTCTCTGACGGTAGCGGCGCCTTCATCATGACTTCGGCCGGATTGGCCGGCCGCTTCTCGGGTCGCGTATCGCTCGATGTTCCCGGAGTGACTTTGGAAGGTGCGCTGGCCGTTGAGATCAACGCGACCGGTGTTGCCGTAAACGAGACCTTCCGCATCGGCGGCAAGACTCTCGAGCTGCAGCTGGACTCTGGCAATTACCTGCGAGTGGCAGGCACCGATATCACGCTGGCAATTGGTGGCGCGCTGCGCTTGAGCGGCGATGTGGTGATGACTTCCACCACTGCTTCCGATGGCAGCAAGGAACTCGCGGTCGATATCACCGATCTTTCTTTCGGAATCGGCGGCACTGCGAGCGCTCCGCTCCTCGGTGTCACGGTCGCCTCCGCTCAACTCCGTTTCCTCAGCACCGGCATCGTGGCCAAGGTCGACGAGATCACTCCGATCCTGAATGTTCCCGGTCTCACCCTGACTGGAAAGCTCGATCTGGAGATCAACACCACCGCCAGCACGGTGCTCGGTATCGAGGGTAATACTCTTCGCGTTTTCGGAACCGGCATGAAGGTGTCTGTACTGGGTCAATCCATACAGGGCGACTTTAGCTTCGAGCAAGTGACCAATGAACTCGGTCAGTCGATCATCAAGGTTGCCGTAACGAATTTGGAAGCCTTCTTCGGAGCGGACAACGCCGGTCTGCAATTGAGCGAGGGCAGCGGATTCTTCCTGCTCACTCCAAATGGATTGGTGGCCTCCATCGGCATTAAGGTGGAAGTTCTACCTGCTGACCAGTTCCGCATCGAAGGCAAACTGCAGCTGCAGATCAATACCACTGGCTTCGCGGTCGAAGAAAGCTTCCGTGTCGGTTCGGGCGAGCAAACCCTCAGCATGCAGGCCGGTCCGTACTTCCGTTTGAGCGGTACCGACATTGTCATTGAAATCGCAGGACAGCGCCTCGCCGGTAACTTCCTCTTCGAGCAACAGCTTCTCAGCAAGGGAGCAGACGGCATCGCCAATACCGCGGACGACGTGAAGGCGGTCCGCATCGCGGCGACCGACGTTTCGCTCAGCTTCGGCGACGCCCAGCAAGACTTCCTCTCGCTCACCAACGGCAAGGGCTTCTTCCTCTTGATCAGCTCCACGGATCCGAGCCAGAGCGGAATCGCCGGCACCTTGAGCGCCGACGTTGCCCTCAACCTTCCGGGCGTGGAACTCTCCGGCACCCTGAAGCTTGAGCTCAACCAGACTGGCCGGGCTGTTGACGAGACCTTTACTCTCAAGGGACTGCCGCAGGTCGTTAAGCTGGAGGCAGGCAACTACGTTCGCATCGCGGGCGAGGATGTCGCGCTCGAGATCGTTGGCCAGCGCTTGGAAGGCAACTTTGCTTTCGAGCAAGCGACCGTGAACGGGGAAGTGGTGACCAAGGTGAGCTTCTCCGATGTTGAATTTGGACTCGGCGACGGCACTACCGATTTCGTCAAGCTGACCGGCGGGGAAGGCGAGTTCGTTATGGATCGCAACGGAGTGGTGGGTTCCTTCTCCGGCACTATTCTCTTGCAAGTTCCGGGCGTAACTTTTGGCGCGTCGGTAACCGTTAGCGTGGATACGGTGAACGGCACCTTCCAAGTGGTTGCTCAAAACGTGGTGCTCAACGTATTGGATCAGGTACTACGTGCAGACTCCATTAGCATCGAACAAGCGACGCTTCCTTCTGGCGCCTCCATCGTGAAGCTGACTGCGACTAATTTCTCCTTCGCCCTTTCCGATGGCAGCACCGATCTGCTCACTTTGAGCGCCGCTTCCGCTGCCCTCGTGATCAACGACCAAGGACTCGGCTTGAGGGTAGAGGGTGCCAGCATCGCTTCCAATCTTCCAGCTGGTTTAGAACTGTCGGTCGCCAATGCCAACATGACGCTCAACACCACCGGAACCGAAATGGAGCTCGGCGGAGGCCAAGGTCCCATCCGGGCTGGCCCGTATGTCCGCATCGAAGTTGAAGGTGCCACGCTCGCAGTTTCCGGCGTCGGTATCGTAGGCAGCTTCGTATTTGACCAGGAAACCGACCAGCTTGGACAAAAGATTACCCGCGTCGCGATCGATGGGGCCGCTCTCCAGGTAAATGGTGAGGACATCGCGGCGGCGGAAGGAGCCATTGTCATTTTCTCGGATGGCGTTGCCGGTGTCTTGAACGGCAAGGTGGAAGCCGGTAACGGCGGCGGAGGATTCGAGGCGGAAGCGACTATTGGAGTGCGTATCAACACGACCAGTCGCGACGTAAACCAATCGATCACCGTAGGGCAGCGCACCTTCGTCATCGATCTGAAGCCCATCGCGGGTGGCTTCGAAGTATTTGGTTCCGCCCTCATCAACATCGGCGATTTCATCACCGTCGAAATCACGGAAGGCAGCATCAACGGCGGAGCGGGTTGGGTCTTCGTGGGAATTGGTCCTGCCTATCTCGACGAATTGGCCGACGATGGTTCCAAGATCATCAATCCTGCCGCCCAAGGCGTTCTGCTCTCAAATGCACGATTTGCTCGCTCAGCGGATGGAACTCTGTTCTTCGCGGAAGGCACCGTGCAAACGCTCGGTCTGCCAGGCCTCGAATTGAGCGGCACCGCTCAAGTTCTCTTTGCCTCGACCAGCGGAACCGGTCGCACGCTCACCATCCCAGACGGACCGGATGCGGGATCCGATCCCGATGTTGTTAGCGTACCAAACAACGCCGGTACCTTCATCAAGATTGATGGCCTCGATCTGAACATCGCCGGCCAGAAGCTCAGCGGTGACTTCAATCTTGAATACACGGCTGACCACATCGCCTTCGGCGTAGAGAATCTGTACGTCGGTATGGGCAATGGCACGACTGATTTCGTCAGCCTGAGCAGCCCGGCTTCCAGCTTCCTCTACACCAGCGAAGGTTTCGCTGGATACATCGACGCGACCATCAATTTCAACCTCCCCACTGACGCGGTTGATTTCGGCAACGGCATCAACGGTCAGCTGGTTTTGAATACGACCAAGCGGGCTCAGACGCTCACCGTAGGCGGTGTCGAAAAGACTATCGAAGCCGGACCGTACGTGAAGGTCACCCTCGACAGCGACGGAGTCGACGTGCTCGGCAATACGCTTTCAGGCACCTTCAGCTTCGAACAAGCCTCTGGTGCTTTGAGCCCGGCGGCCATCCGCATCAACGAGCAGATCGACGCGGATACGACCATGAGCGAAGCTGACAAGGCAGCGGCCCGCATCAAGGCTCCGCAGATCATCAAGATCGGGGCCACCGACGTGAACCTCTTCCTCGGTGACAGCGCTTCGAGCACGGGTATCAAGGTCAGCGATGGCAACGCCTTGCTCGTCATCAACGGCGACGGCATCGCCGGTACGGTGGGCGGCACGGTTGAATTGCTCGTCCCGGGCGCGGACGTCCAGCTCTCCGGCGACTTGCTGGTTCGCTTCAACACCACCGGTTTGGAGGTGAAAGAAACCTTCGAAATCGGCGACCAGACTTTGGAGCTCAACCTCGACGCTGGTTCGCCGGTCCGCGATGTCGATGGCAACCCGCTCTATTGGGACAAGGATGGTCTCTCGACCACCGAGGCAGGCTACTATGTCGACACCGATATGAAGGTCGACAGCGACAGCGACGGAAACAAGACCAACGACAAGGACGTGCTCGTTCCCAACAAGCCGCAGCGCAACACTTACTTCGAGCTGGCAGCCACGAACGCTGTATTGGCAATCGCAGGACAACGCCTCGCGGGTGACTTCGTGTTCACTTCCGATGGCACCACCGTTCTCGTAGCGCTTGCCAATATCGAACTTGGATTGGGCGATGGCCAGACTGACTTCGTTACCATTAGCCAAGGCGAGGGTGCCTTCAAGATTACGCCAAATGGATTGGCCGGTTCGGTCGGCGGCGTAGTCGGAGTCAATATTCCCGGCGTAAGCTTCACCGGCGAAATCAAGTTCCTCGTCAACACCAGCACCGTTGCGGTCGGCGAAGAGATCACGCTGCCAAACGGCGAAAAGGTCGCCCTCGAAGTCCCAGCCGGCCAGGTGGGCAATCCATTCATCCGCTTGAGCGGTCGCAACATCGCCCTCAACGTGGCGGGCCAGAAGCTCACCGGAAACTTCAGCTTCGAGAAGGGGGCCCGTCCGGACGGCGAGCGCTATCTCAGCTTGATCGTCGAAAACGCCTCCCTGAACTTGGGCAGCGGTCTCGCCGAGCTGACCAACATCAACGGCGCCTTCCTCGTTACCGATGCGGGCATCGCCGGCAAGCTCACCCTTGGCGCCTCGCTCGACCTCGGTCCGGTCGCCATCTCGGCCGACAAGATCTCCTTGGTGATCAACACCGGTCTCTCGCCCATTATCTTGGACGACACAGCCAAGACTCGCATTCCTGCCGGTCCCTTCTTCCAATTCGAAGCTCTCGGCGGATCCTTCCAGATCGGCGACATCGTCATCACCGCCGATATCTTCATCCAGAAGCGCACTACTGCGGAAGGGCAGAGCCGACTCACCTTGGCGGTCAATAAGCTCAACGCGAACATCGGCGGTATCCAAATTTCCAATGGCCAAGGCGTCTTGCTCATCTTGCCGGATCGCGTGGTGAACGGAACGCCTGTTGCCAACACCGGCGGCATCGTTGGCCAAGTGGAGGTCACGGTCGACCTTGGCGGCGTGATCGACGGAGTCGACTTGAGCGGAACCTTCGGTCTGCGCATCAACCAAACCCAGAGCCGTATCCAGGAGTCGGTTACGATTGGCGACGAGAAGATCGTGGTCGACATGCCAGCTGGTCCTTACCTGCAGGTTTACGCGAACGACGCTTCGCTCACCATTGCCGGCCAAAACCTCTCGGGCAACTTCGCCTTTGAGCAGGTCAAGACCGCGGGCACCGACGGCATCCTCGGCAATGCCGACGACCAATCGAAGCTCACCTTGGCAGCTTCTGATGTATACCTCGCGTTGGGCGATGGCACGACTAACTACGTGACCCTAACAGAAGGGGAGGGACGCTTCGTCATCGAAAGCTACACAGCCAATGGCATCACCAAGAAGGGCTTGGCGGGCCGTCTCTCCGGAACAGTTACCCTCAACATCCCAGGCATCACCTTCAGCGGCAACCTCTCCCTCGAGATCAACAACACCGGTCTGGCCATCAACCAAGAGTTCGAGGTCGGCGGCGTCACCGATACGCTCACGCTCAGCGCGGGCAACTACGTGCGCTTCGGAGCCGGCAACGCCTCTCTCTCGATTGCCGGGCAAACCCTTTCCGGAAACTTCTTCTTCGAGCGCTCCACCACGCTGCCCGTCGGCACGGCTGCTCCGAAGACCTTCATGCGTATTGCCGGAACGGATATCAGTTTCTTCCTCGGGGACGACAATGGCACGCCGACCGACTTCTCCGATGACGCCGGTCTCCGCATGACAGGAGGCACCGTTGCCTTCTTAGTGGCGCCGGAAGGCGTGGCCGGTATGGCCAGCGGAAATATCAGCCTGCGCATTCCAGACGTCGTGGAAACGACCGCGGATGTAACGGTCTCTATTAATACACGCAGCACCGCGGTGAAGGCGACCTTCCCGGTTCCAACCGGCAGCGGCGACCTCACCCTCGACCTCAAGGCCGGACCCTTCTTCCGCGTCGACATCGAGAACTTCTCCCTCGAGCTCTTCGGTCAAACCTTGTCGGGCGACTTCGCCTTCGAGCAAGTCAAGGCTCCCGGCGCGGACAAGATTTTCGGCACCACCGACGATACCAAGATCATCCGCATCGGTATCAACAATCTGGAGCTTTTCCTCGGCGACAATGGCGGCACCGCTACCGATACCAGCGACGACGTTGGACTGCGCATCACGGACGGCACCGCAATCCTCTTGCTCACGCCAGCAGGCCTGGCCGGTCAGTTCAGCGCCGGAGCGACCGTCTACTTCGAGCCAGGCAAAGGCTTGCAGGTCGCGAGCGTCGCCGTATCCATCAACAACACTACGGCCGCGGTTAAGGAAACCTTCCGCGTTGGTTCCACCGACCTGACCCTCGAGGTTCCCGCCGGACCGTACATCAAGGTCGCAGTAACAGGCCTCGACGTCACCATCGCGGGCCAGCAGCTACGCGGCGACTTCAGTTTCGAGCGCATTGTCAACCTCGGCGCTGACCAGCTCTTAGGCACAAGCGACGATACCCAGCTGACCCGCATCGTTGTCGACAACGTCGTTCTCTCCCTCAACGCAGGCGGACGCGAATTCGTGCGGGCGGAAAGCCCTGAAGGTGAAGCGAGCGTGCTTGAAATCGTAAGCAGCCCAACGCAGCGCGGCATGGTTGGGCTCATCCGCGTATCGGTAGCCGTCGATATCCCAGGCGTCACCATCGGCGGTACATTCCGTATCGGTTTCAACACTACTGGGCTCGCGTACCAGCTCGACGACGATGGCGATTCCGCCACGCCAAAGGTCACCATCAAGAATGGCGTTCGCGTGGAAGGTACCAATGTCTACCTCACCGCCGCAGGCCAAACCCTCACCGGCAACTTCGCCTTTGAAAAGCAGGGCACTACTATCGCTATTGTACTGGCCGACGTTTCGCTGAAGCTCGGCAACGGCACTGAAACCTTTGTCACCGCCACTGTATCCACTGGCGCCATACTCATCACTAACACCGGTATCGCCGCCCAGCTTCGGGCTGGCCTAAGCGTTTCGGATTCCTTGAAGGATGACTTCAACTTCTCGGGCGAAGCCTTCATCCAGATCAACACTACCAAGGCCCGCGTGGTGCGCGTCTTTAATATTACCGGTTTCGGCGACATCGCTCTCGACGTTGCGGCCGGGCCGTACGTCCGCGTGCAGGCCGGCTTCCCTGGTTCGCCCGTCTCGCTGACGGTCATGGGTCAAACGCTAAAGACGGTCTTCTTCTTCGAGCAGATCACCACCGCCAACGGTACCAAGGTCGTACGGGTCGGCTTGACCGAAACCTCCATCTTCCTCGGAGATCCGGGCGCCTTGCCAAGCGCGGACGACGACAAGGGCGTTTACCTGCGCGATGGCGAAGGCTCGCTCATCATCACTCCGCAAGGCATCGCGGGCGAGTTCAGCGGCACCACCGGTTTGACCGATGCTCTTAGCACGGATCTCAACGCCAACCTCACCGCGACTTTGGTCTTCCAGATCAACAACCTGAATCGCGCGGTTAACGAAACCTTCGTCTTCAACAACAGCGACGGCAGCACCACGACCAAGGTTCTCAAGCTCGAGAAGGGACCCTTCTTCCGTGCCCAAGCTTTGGATGCAGCGCTGTCCATCGGCGAATTCACCTTGTCCGGAAACTTCAGCTTCGAGCAAAAGCTCATCAAGATCGGCACCACCAACCAGCAGGTGATGGTCATCGGAGCGGCTCAAGTTTCCATTACCGGTGGCACGGACCAGCCCGGCATGAAGCAAAACGCGGACGGCAGCGGCACAGGTTCTGGCGCGATCGTTATCTTGCGTAGCGGCGTAGCGGGCATCGTGACTGGCAAGGCGGCTCTTACCCTGCCAGGCTTCGAAGCGGGTGGCTCGGTTGGCTTCATCTTCAATACTTCCAACTCCGATGTGGATACGGTGGTCACCGTGGGAACGGCGCAGATCACGGTCAGCGTGGGCAAGAAGACGCCTGCCCAGTTCGTGGTGCAAGACCTCGACTTCAACTTCGGCAACATCATCGAGCTGCAGGGCGACTTCCGTATCAGCGCCGGCAAGTTCAGCGGCAGCAACCTCGGTATCTTCATCGGTAGTGGTCCTTATACTTTGGAAGACGGTTCCACCAACGACGACGCCATCGGAGTACGCGTGTCCGGGGCGACCATGGATTTCGTCGATCCGACTCCAGCCACCAAGAGCGACGGTCTCTACGCCTTCAAGGCTACCGGCAAGCTGGCCCTCGTGGGTCTCGACGGTCTCGTGGTGGAAGGCGACGTTACTTTCTTGATGAACAACAGCACGCAGACCGTGACGGTCGGCAGCGGCGCCAACGCGACCGCGATTGCTCCGGGCACCTTCTCCTTCATCGCCCGCAACGCCAAGTTCTCGGTTGGTAACGTCTTCAGCATCGGCGGTACCATCTTCCTCAACCGCAAGCCGAGCGGCGACATCGACGTGATGGTCGGCGGGGCCTCCGTTTCCATAAACAACGGTTCCGGCGAGAGCATGTTCGCCATCCAAGGCAGCGCGGCCTTCAGCATCAGCCAAACCCAAGGCTTCGAGATGCAGAGTTTCAAGGTCAATGGCTTCTCCATTATGGATCAGATAGGAGTGAGCTTGCCGTCCGGTTCGGGGTCCAGCGGATCCGGCTCGTCGAGCACGGTAGGCAGCGGCTTCGACTTCTTCCCCACTGCTGACTTTGCCGGTCCGGTTAACGCCAACGTCGAGCAATGGGGCGTCATCACCATCGACGACTTGTTGGCGAATCGCTACATCGACATTCAGTTCAACGACCTCAACGGCGTAGGCCTCAAGACAAACTCCATTACGGACGCGGCCCAAGAGTTCCGCCTCCTTAAGAACGGCGTGCCCATCACCGGTTTGACGATCAACGGCGTGGGCGTCGCGGTGGCTGGCAAGACCAACACTTACCGTTACCAGATCAGCGGTACCATGCCGTCCAGCAACGATCTCGTCACCATCGAGATCCTGAAGGGTTCCTTCTCCGACAACAACGGCATCGGCAACTTCTCCGAGCTCGAGTACCTGAACATCGTTCCCAACGTGAACACGCGTCCCGGTCCGATCGCTCAGCTCAGCGGTCCGAACAATGGCGGGGCCATCGATGTGCTTTCCATCAACGCCAAGCGTTACATCGACATCACCTATGTCAGCCAAGATGGAACTGCTATCAACAAGGCCTCCATCACCGATTCGGCCCCTGAGTTCAAGTTGGTTGGTACCGGCATCGACCAGCTCCTCATCGACACCACCACAGGCGCCCCTGTCATCTCCGGTTCGCCGCTCCTGACCGCAGGGTTCGAGGACACTGCGACCAGCGTCACCTACCGCTACTTCCTCAAGGAAAAGCCGCAACCAGCAACCACCACCACTCCGACCACCGGTACTGGCACCAGCACTACAACTGCTGTGCAGACCAACAAGCTCTTCAAGGCGGGCACTGTGGAAGTGGTCTTCCTCGACAACTCTTTCAGCACCAAGGGCGCGGCTGCGACAGGTACGACGGCAGCTATCCTCGCCGCTCAGAATATTTCTGGTCTCAAGCAAAGCTTCACCATCGACCCAGCTGCCCCTGGCGCCACTAAGGCTCCGGATGCGACCGTGATCAACCTCGGTCCGTTGCAGCTGGAAGGTCCAACGGTCGGAATCGAGGACATCGGCTTCAAGGACGGATTGCTCATGCTCACCGTCGGCATCGGCGTCAACCGTGCCACCATGGCCTTTGGCGGTAGTGGTGGGAACACTACAGGTCAAAGCACCCAGCAGCAAAGCAGTGGGGTGACCGCGGAATTGCTTGGCGTGCTCGGCACCTTTGATATTGGGGTGGACGCCTTCGGTTTGCTCAGCGGAAACGTCCGCGTGGAAGTTCCGGGCAAGTTTGGCCTGCGCATCGGTGCCCTCGAGGTTGAGGTTCCAGACGTGGTCAAGGTCACTGCCTCCGGTATCGCTCTCAATTACGATCCCGATTACGCCGCCAACAATCCGGACAACCCCGTCCAGGAACTTCTGGTGGTCGACACTGCGATCGTGCAGTTCCCCAAGTTCGATATCCAAGGCAAGATCGAGCCGTTCATCCGCGAAAACGGCGATACTATCCCCGGCCTCGTCATCCGCACCAACGGCTTTACTCTCGGTACCGCGGAACTGCGCTACGGCGGTATCGCTTCCAACACGACATCCACCGCTCCAGGCGCGACGTCCACAAACCAGCCTGCCATCAAGATCGGCAACATCGTCGAGTTCGACGACCTGCGCATCGGCCTCAGCGACTTCACGGTTAACTTCGATACGGGAGTCAAGCTCACCGGCGAAATCTACATCGCTACCGGCGGCGCTCGTTTCCTCCCCGGCAAGGCCATCAATGGCACCATCCGCGACCGTAACGACGCCACTGACGTTCGCCCAGATGGTACTCAGGATGACGAAGCGATGCGGGCCACCCTCGAATTCGACGACAATGGCCGCGTGGAAGCCTTCAAGTTCTCCGTCGATACGCTCGAACTCAAGTTCAGCAGCTTCGTTACGTTCCGGGCGGTTGGCTTCGAGCTCGATACAGGCGCATCCGATACGGAAGAACTGGTCTCCTTCATTTCCATCGGCGCGACCGTCAAGATCGGCGCCCTCGAGCTCACCGGCGAGGCTCGCAACTTCGCTTTCCTCGGCGACGGCAGCTTCGACGCGAAACCTGGCTTTGGCGTTTTCATCGCGGTTGGGTCCGCTACCGGTTCCTCCTTCAAGTGGCCCGCCTTCATGCCGATCCGCATTACAGAGATCGGTATCCAGTGGCCGGATATCGAAAACGATCCGGGCGACTTCGTGCTCATCCTCTCAGCGGAGGTCACGGAGATCCAAGGTCTGGACGCGGTCGAGTTCTCCGGGGCCATTCGCGGCATCAAGATTTCTCCCAAGCTCCTGCTCGAGGGCAAGTTCCCCATCATCGACATCGAGTCCATCGGCGTATCGGTGAAGGGCGAAATGTTCGGCGGCGAAGTCGGGGGTGGCTTGATCGGCGGTATCCTGAAATTGGATTCAAACTTCGCCATCATCAGTCCGCTCGACACGGTAACGCCCGTTCACCAGCGCGTGTTCTTCGTCGGCGTAGAAGGCACCTTCTCCCTCGCAGGCATGGCTGGATTCGGCATCCGCTTCGCCCTCAGCGAGCTTGGACCGCTGGGCGTGCTCATCACTGCGGATATCCCTGTGTTGATCGAGCCAAACTCCGGTCTCACGCTGTCCGACTTCTCCGCAGGTGTGGAGTTCTTCAAGACCTTGCCGTCCATCGACGATCCGTTTGCCCTGCGCTCAAACGAGTTCGGTCCTCCAGGTTCCATCGACGCGGCTTCCTGGCTCGACTCGGTGCGTGGCCAAGTGGCGCTGCAAGCCAAGGCCATCGCTGCGAACCCAAGTCTGGGCGGATTCTTGGCGGCCTTCACTTCGCCGATGACCATCACCGGCAGCGCCAAGATCTACTCCACCTACACTTCCGAGCAGCTCTTCAACGGCCAAGTTTACGTCAAGATCAGTACGGATGGAAAGTTCCTCATCGGCGGCAAGCTCAACTTCCTCGCCGACAACCTCAGCATCGGCGGCAAGCTCTACGCGGACCTTTCCAACGTGGCCGCAGGGGACGTTACCATCCTCTTCCTCGCCGACATCCCCGAGCAGCTCGAGCTCTTGACTTTGCATGGTCGCATCAAGATGGGCTTCCGCAACGCCGCTGGCGAAGAGGTCGCCTTCGACGTCTTCGATCCGCGTTCCGCCAATGCAGCCGGTACGGCTCCGGGCGCGGCTATGTTGGTACCGGTTCCCGATGGCGGTATGATCGACATCGGCGTGGCCAACGATCCGTCCAACCTCTTCACCCTCGACGGTACGGATTACCGCTACATCGACATCAACTACGAGCCCGCTCGCAATGCCACGCTCGACTACGAGTCTATCTTGGACGATGCCGCCGAGTTCAACTTGATGCTCAACGGAGCCTTGCTCGGCACTGATGGCGCTCCCACCCCGATCGATACGGTCGTGACGGAAAACGGTGCCGAAGATGCGGCCCTTGTGGTTAAGAAGAGCGGCGATGCTCCCACTAAGGTGGTACGCGTGCTTTCCGACGGCACCGAAGAAGACGTCTTGCTAGTAGGGGAGTTGACCGACGCTCCGACCGACAACGACGAACTTTCCGCTTACCTCCTCGTGGCCGCCATCCGCAAGACCGGCACGCGCCGCTTCCGCTACGTCATCACTGAAAGTGCTTTCAAGTATGCGTCCGGTGAATACACGGTCGAATTCATCGAAGGCAGCTTCAAGCACCAGGACGGTACCCTCGAAAGCGGCGTGGCCATCGAAGGCGGCAGCAACGAAGCCTTCACTCAAAGCTTCTCCGTGGAAGGCACTACGGCTGTGCTGCTCAATCCAGGCACCGATTCCCATGTGGACGTCAACCTGCTCAATGGTCGCAACTACATGGACGTGGTCTTCAGCCAGCCCACCGGTCCGATCGGCGCCACCCTCGACGTCGACTCCATCACCGACTTCGATCCGGAATTCCGCCTCACCGGCAGCGGTCTCGGTTCCATGAGCTTGGATGGCGGACAGGCTCCGCTCGTTCTGAGCTCAACTTCCACTGGGCTGACGGTTCGCTACTTCCTCGTAGGCGAGTGGGCTGACGAAGGGGAGGTGACCTTGACTTATCTCGACAACGCTTGGGCCTACAGCTTCAGCAGCGCGGCGAACAATGTCGAAGTGGAGGTAGACACTGCGAGCCCGGCTCCCGGCGGCGCTTCGCCGGCGGTTCTGGAAATAGAATTCGATGGGCTTACCATTCCAGACGGCTTCAGCTTGAACATCGATTCCGTGCTCGATTCCGGCGTCGAGTTCGTCGACTTGGATCCCGCGACCGACGGCATCCAGATGCAAGCTTACCAAGGCGGCAACCTGATCGACGGCGTAACCGTAACGCTCGACACCACTCTCGATGTCTTCCACGAGACCGATACTTTGATCTTCCGCGTTCCAGTAAGAATCGAAGTCGACTCGGATGTGACCTTCGCTGCCGACACCTTCCAAGTGAAGGCACAGCTCGATTCCTCGAAGTTTGGATACGACGGAACCGTAACCGGCGGAACCAATGCGGGCGACACTGTTAGCGCGGTTCGCAGCTCGCCTGCTCCGGGAGAGATCCTCATCGGAAACGATCGCGGCTACCTCGACATCGGTTTCGCCGCCAGCTCGGGCAGCACGCTGGATCCGGATGATATTCTCAACGCCAGCGGACTCTTCACCCTTGGTGGCTTGGGCGCCAGCGGTGTGTCGCTGAGCGGTGATTCCGCCCTGGCTCTGGGCGACAATACTTTCCGCTTCTTCCTCACCGGCGAGTTTGCGACTGGCAAGGTTGACGTTAATTTCGGAGCCAACGGCTGGACCGATGCAGCAGGCGTTACCAACCGCGCCTTCACCTTGAACTTCATGGTCGAAGGACCGACGGCTCAGCCGACCTGGGAACGCGATGGCAACGACCTCGCCCTCGATGGCATGGGCATCGGACCGGACGAGCTTACCAACGCTGGCAACCAGTTCGAGGTCATCTTCCGAGGCAGCGATGGCAACGGCTTGGACCACAGCACCATCGACGGAGACGAATTCATCCTCACCGCAGCGGATGGAACCGTGATCGAGCTCGGTGCTCCAACGCGTATAAGCGGCACGGATACTTTTATTTACACCATCGAGTCGGTCCTCTCCGAGGGCGACTACACCCTTACTTTCGTGGCCGGCAGCATGGCGGATGCGGAAGGCATGGCTAACTTGGCTCGTTCTTATATCTTCACAGTCGAGACTCCAAGCGGGGAGTTGACCAACCCTCCGTCTGGCAGCGTGCAGAACCGCGAGGAACTGAACAGCCGCGGTTACGTGGACATCACCTTCAACGACATCATCACCGAGGTGAGCGGCGTTACCAGCAGTGCCGCTATCGACTTGGATTCCATCCTGGATGCGGCGCCGGAATTTGAGCTGGTCGACGGCGACGGCAACAATCTCATCCTCGAGGCCACTCCGGTTTACCTCGGCAACGGCGTTTTCCGTTACTTCATTTCCAAGGGAGCCGACGCCAGCTCGGTCACGGTCACGTTCTTTGCCGGCGCCTGGCAGGACACCAACGGCAACGCGGTCAGCCAAGCTCAGATCGACGCCACCGACGCCACCGTCGCGGCTGCCTTCACCGATCCCTCTAACCCGACCCGCGCTGGCCCGTACTTCGACATCACCTTCAGTCCAGTCGCTGGCGCCGGAGTCGATGCTTCGACGATCGATGGCGACGAATTCAAGCTGAGCGGCGCTCAGTCCCAAAACCTCATTTTCAAGAGCGTGTATGCGCTCGCCAACGACAACGATCGCGGAGAGCTTACATTCCGCTACCTCTACGAAGGCCAGCTCGATACCGGCTTGCTGGAAATGATCTTCGTCAAGGGCACTTGGTCCGACACGGCGGGCAACGAGTCCACCGGCGGCAAGTCCAGCATCCGCTTGGTTACCCAAGCATCCTCCTTCTTCATCGATATCGACGGTGGCCTCATCCTCAACGCAGGTGGATTCCTCGACGAGCCGATCCTCGAATTGGCCGCAGCTGTCACGCTCGAAATCGACACCGTCCGCTCCGTCTTCCAGCTCGACTTCGACGGACAGCTCAAGCTTTACAAGCTCGGCTCCGTAGGCGCTACCGCCGGACGCTTCGTCCTCGACAACAGCAACACGCTCAGCGACACGCCGCAGATTTGGGGGGTTGCGACCATGGAGACGAACTTCTCCTTCCTCGAGCAATACGGTGTCTTCCTCTTCGCCAAGGGAACCCTTCAGCTCAACCTCACCGAGCACACCAAGACTGAAACCCTCACGCTCAAGGGCCTCAACAACGGTCAGGACGTGACGCGAACCTTCGAGCTCGCTCCCTACACCTTCGGACTCGAGGTGGTCGGCCAAGCTCGCTTGCAACCGCCAGGCACCGGTACAGATCTGGTTCGCCTGGAGGGAGGCTTCTACCTGAACATCAACCCGACCGGCTTCGAGTTGTTCGCCACGGCTGAACTTTCGTTCGGAGTAGGCGACGCTCAGCTCACTTACGCTCAGGCCACCGGCTTGGTCGTGATCCAGACGGGACTCGAGCCCGGCGAGAATATCGGTATCGCGGGCTACTTGAAGATCACCCGCTCTGCTGGCATCGGATTGCCGAACGTGGGCACGCTCTTCAGCGCTACCGGTACGGTGACGGTCATGTTCAACACGACCTTACAGGACGTGGTCTTCGAGGTGCCGGATGCGATCTTGCCGCTGCTGCAAGAAGGCGAGGCGACCACCATCACAATCTACAAGGGCGCTCCCGGCATCGACGGAAGCCGCAGCACCAGTGAGCCTGCCGCAGGCGAAGTTTACGTTTCCGCCATCGTGGAAGCTGAGCTCACGATCGGCGGTGCCTTGACCTTGACGGGCTTCATCAAGATCGACGTCGCAGCGGGCACTGAGTCCGCAGGCGGTGGAGCAGGGGCTCGTTTGTCGGTAACGGGTGCGGTGTCCGCAGAAATTGAATACCTCGGAACCTTGGTCGGTACTCTTAACCTGAACGTCTTCATCGGAGAGAATACCGGTGTCGTCGGGCGTATCATGCTTTCGCTTACCAGCACTAGCATCCCGGATGTGGAGCTGGGCGGAATCCTCCTCCTAGAGATCAATACCTTTGGCACCGAAAAGTCGGTCGAGACCTTTAAGACCACGACCCAGACCATAAACGGCCTGCAGTTCTTCGGCGGCTTCGAGCGCGATTCCAACAACAACCTGATCACCGAAGAGGTTACTCTCAGCGTCGTTGGCGGCTTCAAGCTCTACCTCGCCGGTACCTTGAAGGTTGCGGACAAGTTCGAGATTGTCGGTGTGGTCGAATTCCGCCTCGAGTTCGCTGGGGCGAATCCAGCCATCGAGCTCATTATCAACGGATCTCTTGCTCTCGAAGGGCTAGGAACCTTGACCCTGCGCAACAGCGGTTTCCGCGTGGACGGCAATGGCTTGGTCGCTCGCATCGATGTCGAGCTCGATGCCGCCTTCGGTCAAAACATCGGCCTCAAGTTCAACGTCTCCGCCCTGATGGAGCTGAACACCTCTCGCCAAACGCAAGTTTTGGGAACCTCCAGTATCGATCCGGGTATCCGACTGCGTCTGCAAGGTAGCGTGGAATTCCTCGGCTTTGCCAAGGCTTCTGGATACGTGGGCGTCTACATCGGGGCTAACGGCTTCTCGCTCGAGTTCGAGGTGACCTTTAATATTGGACCGCTCACCTTGAGCGCCTCGGGGGGTGCAGCCGTTTATACCGATAGCAACCCCGGTATGGCCCTACGATTAAACGTCCGCGCCTCCGCCGGCTTCATCGTCTTTAATATCGATGCTTCCGGTATCCTCGAAATCAATACGTCGAATGCCGCTCGCGTGCTCAACGGGGCAACCATTGCGGCGAACTCCTTCCGCATCGCCTTGAACGGTCGCTTGGAGATTCTCGCGGTACTTAAGCTCGATGCCAGCTTTGAGATCAAGGTAGCGAACGGAGCCTGGGAACTCTCTGCCCGCACCAGCATGAACTTCTTCGGTTTGGCTAGCCTGAGCACCAGTATCTGGCTGAACTCCGAAGGGCAGTTCGACATCAAGCTCGACGGACGCCTCACGCTTGGCGGCGGCGGATTCGGTCTCTACGGCAGCTTTCACTTCCGGGCCCTTTCCAAGGTCGTTGGACAAGACAATATTGGTAACAATATCTACCGCTTCGAGCTGAGCGGCAGCGCCAGCGCCAAGGCTAAGGTCTTCGGCATCACGCTGGCCGGACTGGGATTGAACTTCTCCTTCGCTGCCGAAGGGCAGGGCAAGACTCCTATCGTCCTCACTGTTCGCGCCCGCATCAAGATCCTCTTCGTGCGCGTCACCAAGACTGCTCACTTCAAGATCGGAACCTTGCAGCTGCCGGAACCGGTCTACCACGGCGGCGATGCGGGCAATGGACGCGTTTGGTCGGGCGGCGCCCTCTACTTGAACGTCGGCAGCCGGGCCAGCGTACGCAACCTCGCCACCGCAGACGAGGACGAAAGCTATCTCGTGGAGGACCTAGGACCCAGCGACAATGGAGTCGGCCGCATCGTCAAGGTCACCGCTTTCGGTCGCAGCAACACCTTCCAGAACGTCACCAGCATCCATGCGAACTTCGGCAGCGGCACTGACCTCGTAGCCTTTGGCCGTTACGACGATGCCTCTGGTACCGTGAGCAACGCTCCAACGATTCCGGTCACCGTGGATATGGGCTCTGGCGACGACGCTATCATCTACACTGGCTCCTCGACAGCGACCTTGAGCGGAGGAACGGGCGATGACTACATCGGTTGGACCGGTTCCGGCACCGGCACCATGAACGGCAACGACGGCAACGACTACATGGAGCACAGCGGCGTGGGCGCCGTCACCATAAACGGTGGCTCGGGCAACGACCGCTTGTTGGGCGGCAGCGTGAACGACGTCATCAACGGCAATGCCGGCAACGACGAGATCACCGGGCCTGCCAAGTCGATCAATGCGGGCGACGGCAACGACATCATCAACGTCGACGCCAACACCCAGAGCGGCAACATCACGGTGATCGCGGGCAGCGGAACCGATACCCTGAACATCTTTGGGCGTCCGGACAGCGATATCATAACAGTCAGCGAAGCCGCGAACGGTAGTTACCAATTGGATATCGATGTTAGCGGCGTGGTCATCACAACCCAAAGCGTGGAATCGCTCTACGTCGACGCCGGCGCAGGAGCCGACACCATCACGGTCAACGACCTGAGCGCGGTTGGCCTGCAGCAGTTCGTCATCGATTTCGGTCGCCGCATCACTTCCAGCGGATTTGAGAACGTTACCGAGACCTTCGAAAACGAGGACGGCGAAAACGAATCCATCACTCAGCAAGTTGCCAAGGTCAGCATTGCCCAAGACTTTGCGACAGACACCTTGACCGTATACGGTGATGACGGAGCGGATACCTTCATGCTCTCCGCTTCCAGCGCTGACGTGAATGCCCGCATCTACACTGAGATCACCATCAGCCGCGTAGGCGTCTACAGCATGGCGCTCATCAATGCGGTCCGCTCCGAGTCCGACGCCTTGACGGTCGACGCGCAGGGTGGGGACGACCGGATCGACGCCAGCGCCGTCGGCCGCAGCGATACCATCCAGACCGACTCCCAAGTCATCACCATTTCCCCGACCGACCAAGTGATCGTCAAGCTGGTGGGAGGAGAAGGAAACGACCGTCTCATCGGAACGCCGTTCAACGACTTCCTCGACAGCGGCCTCGGCGACGACCGTGTTACCGGTGGTTACGGAATGGATACGTTCACCGACGCGGGCGGACACGACACCTTGATCGAATCGCTCGCTGGCGACTCCTTCCTCACCGACGACTTCTTCATCAACGGCCAGATGCGCGGCGACGGCGAAGTGCAGATCGTTACCATCACCGACGGCTACGACAAGAACGAGGTCCAGCGCATCAACAGCACGCTCGGCAGCGGTACCTTCACCCTCACTTATCGCGGCCAGACTACCACCGCTCTCGCTTACAACGCGGACCCGGACGCCATCGAGCAAGCCCTCCTCGCGCTCTCCACCATCACCAGCGTGCGCGTTACCGCCAAGAGCACTGGCGGCCCTTACATTTGGGATGTCACTTTCTTCGGCCCGAGCGGCTCGCCCAAGCCCGGCGAAGCGCTGCTCACCGACAATTCTTCCAGCGTAAGCATCACCCGCGAGGTCATCGAAGATACGGAAGTCGTCGAAGTACAACGCGTCACCCACAGCGGCGCGGGCGGTACCTTCACGCTAACCTTCAGCGATGGCGTGAACACCGCTACCACCACTGCAATCGATTGGGACGCGACCGCTGCCGAAGTCGACGCCGCCCTCGAGGCTCTCAACGACCGCGTCGCTATCGGCAACGTATCCGTAGAGCTCTTCTCCAATTCCGAAGGCGTGCTGCTTCCGTACACTTGGAAGGTCACCTTCCTGAAGAGCTCCACCGTGCGCGGCTTGAACGTGCTGATGCTCACTGCTGACAGCAGCAACCTCGTAGGCGGCGGCTACATCAGCGGTCTCCCATCCGAGTCCGAGTTGGTCGAAACTTCCAAGGCCAACAACCCGAGCGTGGGAATCCCCGACAGCTTCACCCGCTTCAACTCAGGCGCCACGGTCGAAAACCTAGGCGGCATTTTCGAGTCTGCCGAGATCAGCGGTTCCACCGATCGTAACATCCTCATGGTCGGCGCCGCGGATGGCGTTATCTCCGTGGGCTCCACCACCTACAACGCAGGCATCTGGACGGGTAACGCCACTCTCGATAACAAGAACCTCACCACTGGCGACGCCACTCATCTGGCCGAACTCTACGTGCTCTCCATGGCCGGCGAAAACGGCGGCCGCGTCGACATCAACGACACAGGCATCGGCTCGGGTCGCGACGAGTTGATCATCCTTGGCGGCGAAAAGGCGGACAGCATCACCAGCAACGCTTACGGTTTCGGTACCGGCCGCACCGGTGTCATGACCTTCACCGCTGCCGACAGCGAGAACCCAGACGTCGTCTACTTCCGTGGCGTCGAGCTCGTTTCCATCGATACCCGCGGCGGCGACGACAGTATCCTCTCCGATGATACGGCAGCCACCACTTTCATCTCTACTGGTTCGGGCGACGACTCTATCACCATCGGTACCGTTCCGCTGATCCCGGATCCAGGCAATCGTACCCTTGAGTTCCCTGAAGGCGTTCCCGTGGCGGACACCTCCAGCATGACCAACGGGGCTTCCAACCCGCTCTTCGTGTTCGGCGGCGACCAAAACGATCGCTTCGAGGTCAACTTCAACCGCGCTCGCCTCTACTTGCACGGCGGCGCTGGCGACGACCGATTCTTGCTCAAGACCTTCATCGTTCTCCGCGAAAATCCAGAGAACAACGAAGACGTCACCAACCTCGCCAACGTCTTCGGCGGCACCGGTTCCAACCGTTACGAGTACCTGCAAAATGGCGCTGTCTCTATCAACGGTGGTCCGGGCGTGGATACGCTCGTGATCGTCGGTACCCCAATTGCGGATACATTTGTCATCACCGAAACCATCGTCGCGGGCGCGGGACGATTTGTGAACTTCCGCAACATCGAAGCCCTCGAGGTCGACGGCGCGGGCGGCGCGGACGAAATCTACATCCTCAGCACCAACGAGTCCTTCACCACCACCGTAGTGGGCGGCTCCGGCGACGACACCATCCACCTCGGCGGCGACCACCCACCACTGGTCTTCGATCCGCCCGAAGTTTCCTACACGCCGCCAGCCATCCAGGTCGACCTCGGTTCCGAGCTCGTCTACGACACGGTCACCCACAACTACGGCAACTACACCTTCACCTTCGACTTCGGTTGGTGGTTCAGCTTCCTGTCGCAGTTCTCCAGCTCGATCCGCGACAGCTTGGTCGAAAGCGCGATTCGTGCGGTTGAAAACACCGTGCAAGCTTGGTTCGAAAGCTGGCGCGCGAATACCCCGAACATGCGCAATGAGCAGATCAAGTACGACAGCATCACTGCCCGTATCGAAGAAACGACCCGTGGCTGGTGGATCTTCTCCGTTACCACTCGCAAGGTTGTCGTCTCTCTAACCGGTCTCGAAGCCAGCTACGAGCGCGGTCGCCTCGTGCAGAATACTACCACGGTCCAGCCGCCGACGGTCACCTACGATCCGCTGCCGCAAGCCTTCAAGCAGGATGCCAAGTTCGACGTGGGCGACATCCGCGGCCGCGTCATCCTCGAAGGCGGAACGCAGTTCGAGGACCGCGGCGACACCGTGATCGTCCACAATTCCGCGGGCGCTAATATCCCCGGTCTCATCACCAACCGCGAGCTGCCGCGCTTCGAGTCGAATGGTCGCGACAGCAAGGGCAACATGATCTTCGAGCGGGCCACCGACGAGAACGGACCGATCACCGACGTCTACCTCAGTATCGAAGGCTTCGGCATGGATATCCCGACCAACGGTTTCGTGGGCGCAGACGGCGTCAAGACCTACGGCGTCATGCTCGGTGATATCGAAAACCTCGACCTGCGCCTCGCAGACGAAGCCCCAGCCGGCATCCCGACCGCCAACCGCGACGACCATGTGACTGTGGCCCTCACGGATCTGCGCAGCGCCGAAGCCCGCAACCCGAGCGAGATCGGCACCGTCAGCGACGACGAGCGCCAGTCGCTCAACATCCAAATCGTACTCGGCGCCGGCGACGACCAAGTCTTCCTCTTGCAGACCACTGGCGAAACCACCGTATACGGTGGAGCAGGGCAGGATACGGTCACTGTAGGCGAAAACGGTTCGCTCGCTCAAATCGGCGGCGGCCTCATCTTCGATGGCGATGCCCACATCGACGAAGTCACCGAAGTGGTCACCAGCATCCCCGCCGGACCTTATCCCGTTGTATTCACGAAAACAGGACCGGGTAATACGCCGGAAGGCACCTTCCAAGACGCTGGCGGCAACACCATCACTTACTACGGCGTCGACCTGCAGCCGATCCTCTACATCGATCCGGATACCGGCGAAGCCAAGATTCGCACCGTGGCAGTCCGCGGCGATGGCACCATCGAGTCCGACTTCGTGCGCGACTACGGCGTCCGCGCTTACGGCGTGCACGCGACCAACGACGACGGCCAGTTCCTTTACTACAACGCCAACGGCCAGCAGACCACCGACGCGACCGACTCCAATGGCGCTGCCCACCAGATCGTCTACAAGGTGGTTGCCCAATCCACTTCTGGCTCCGTACCGCTCTTCATCGACAACAAGGGCCGTGAAACCGGAGTCGCCACTGACAGCGACGGTTATCCAAACCGCGAGCTTTACGCCACCGACTTCCTCAACGGCTCCGCGGTGCCGCTCTTCCTCGACAACTACGGCGTGAAGACCGGTATCGACACCAGTTACCTGGTACGCGACCTCGGAGGAGCGGATATCAAGCTGACGCGTCACTTCAACTCCGGCGTCGACTTTAGCAATGTCCGTCTCCTGGTCAGCAACGACGGTAGTACTTGGAGAGAAGCGACCCGCACCAGCAGCGCTTCCAGTTTGTCCGCTAACTACGATATCGGCCTCAACAACGGTGGCTACTACCGCTACATCCGCGTGATCGGAGCGTCCGGCACCACCTTCCGTTTCGAAGGTCTGGAAATCCTGAAGGGGCACGGCGGACCGAATCACAACAAATTGGATACACGTTATCCGTCCACCATCGTTGGTGGCCTGACTAACCTTTCCAACAGCCAGCGTCCAGCCGTGGTGATTCCGGGCGACGGACTCTACGCAAACCTCAACTCCAGCACCTACGTCACCTTTGGCGCTTCCGGCGGCGGCACGGTTTCTGTGATGCAGGTCGACCGCAGCGAGGTCAGCACTTACACCCGCACCCGCGACGTTCGCGTCTCCGACGCAGCCAATGCAGTGGACCGCTTGATCGTAGACGGCAGCGGCCAAGAAGGAAATTTGGTTGGCGCCTTGGATCGCTTTGAAATCGGTTCCGAGGAAATCGAAACTGCCCTTAGCGGTCGCGGCTCGGTTGCCCTCCATCCGGGCGCCATCACCGACACCTTCACGCGCAGTGCGGGCGGCAGCCAGGTCTTCACGCTCTCCGGCATGCCAGCCGCAGGGTCTTCCATCTACGTGGCCAGCGAGTCCGGCTCCGGCGCCGCGAAGTTGCTCAAGCAAGGCACCGACTACACGGTTTCTGACAACGGTGCAGTGGGCATTATCACCCTGACTAACGCGATCGCGGCCAACGCCACATATTATATCAACTTCGTGAATACGTCCGAAGCCAAGGTCTACTTCGGCGGCGAGCGCGTTTACCAATTGATCAATCCCGGCAGCCAAAGCCTCACCGGCGCCGACCTCATCTCCGCGGTCTACGATCCAGCGGGCAAGTTCCGCCAAGAGGGCCGCGTCTATGCCGGTGGCGAAACCGCTTACGACCTCTACGACGGCGCAATCTTACTGGATCCGTTTGGCGCCATCCTCGCCCGCAAGGACGGCGACCCGGTCGAGTACTTTAAGAACAACCCCGTGCTGCACAGCCGCGGCGAAATCCAGCGCTACCTCGGCAACGAGTTCGCCTTCGACGAAAACGGAAACCTCGTGGTCAATGGCGACGGCTCCATCTTCCGTCGCCTGGCTGGCCAAGCCATCATCCACGATCGCCGCGATCTGGTCTTCGCTCCGGACTACATGCAGTTCAGCTACGATCCGTCGGATCTGACCATCGACCTAAGCGACGAAAGTCAGCTGCGCCTCAACGGCAACGAAGGCATCGCCGGTTGGTCCCTGAACTTTAACCGCAGCGGCAGCGTAGCCGATCCGATGGGCGGCGCCGCCATCCAGCTCGCTCCGGACCGCCTTGTCTCCATCGTGGTCTCCAGCGAACGCGGCATCTTCGCGCTGACCTCCGACGAGTACAGCTTCGATACCAGTACCGGCCTGCTCACCCTCGACGCCATCGACTCCTCCAGGATTTCCGGAACGGTGACCATCGAGGTGAACTTCGCCCTGCAAGCCTTCTACCGCGCCGGCGACGCCTTGACCTACTTCGGCGACGAGCAGATCCAAGTTGGCCAGCCGGTGGTGGAAGGCGGAATCGTTCTCACCACTGGAGATGGGATTGCAGTCACTTATACGGACGACGCCTCTCTCGCCGCCTCCGACGATAGCAAGGTCTACTACAAGAATTCCAACGGAAGCGTCAAACTGCACGATCGTGGTGAGCCGGTCTACATCCTCAACGGCGACGGTGAGTGGATTCTGGATACGATTGACGCTGCCGAGGCTGCTGCCTTGACGCCACGCCGCTTCGTCGGCAACGAGCCAAAAATCTACTTTGGCGGGGAGCAGGTCTACAACAACGCGACCGACCCAATAGTGGTGGCCAAGGAAACGTATCGTGTCACCGGACTCGGCATCCCCGGCCAGCTGCTCTTCGCTAACGGACTGTTCCCAGACGCTTCAGGCAACCCGGTCAGCGACGCGAGCGACATCCTCGAAATCCGCACTGGTAACGGCGACGATTACTTCACCGTTCACACTACACCGGTCAGCAACCTTCTGCTCAGCACCGGCAAGGGTAACGACAAGGTCGCAGTTCGGGCCACCCAGGGTAACATCACGGTGGATGCAGGGCAGGGCGACGATACTTTGATGGTCGGTTCGCAGGCTGGATTCTGGGACATCGACTTCGCCGCCGGCAGCAAGCCGCAGCTCGATCCGAACCCAGCCGACGCAAGCTTCATTAACGTTCTCGGTAACCTCGACGCTATCTCCGGCGTAGTTACCATGCAGGGCGGAGCAGGCTACGACCGCTTGATGGTCGACGAGTCTGGCGAGACCGACAACCAAAGCGGCACCTTGACCAGTACTCGCCTCAGTGGTCTGCAGATGGGCGGCAGTATCGACTATGTAACTACAGAAGTGTTTGAGCTCTACCTCGGTTCCGGTGCCGATACTTTGACGGTTGAGAGCACGAGCTCTATTGCCAATACTTGGATCGAAGGCCGAGGCGGTGATGACACCTTCAATATCCAGCAAATCTCAGCGACCACTACGATTCTTGGAGATGCGGTTGCGACTGAAATCCCAGTGGGTCGCCAAACTCAGAGCGTGACTTTCGGATCTGATCTCTTCCGCGTAGGCAGTGCGGCCAGCGATTTGAATCCGCTGACCAGCAGCGATCTAAACGGCATTCAGGGCGGATTGCACCTTCGCGGTGGCGAAGGTAACAGCGATGTATTGAGAATCTACGACAGCGCCGATACTCTCGACGGATCGGGCACTTTGAGTGGAAGCAAGTTGGATGGCTTTGGAATGAGCGACGAGATCGAGTATCTCGACATGGAAACGCTAAATTTGAGCCTAGGTGGTGGAGATGATTCTTTGTATGTTCAGTCCACTCATGAAGGACTAACGGAAATCAATACGGGAGATGGAGCTGATAGTGTTAACATTAACTCCATTTCAGGTATTACCAATATCAACGGTAGTGACGGGAATGATACGTTCCGGGTTAATTACGATCGAGATGGCGAGCAGACAAACCTCTCTGGCGTTCAGTCTGAACTCACGCTGAGTGGCTTGGCGGGCAGCGACACCTATTACGTAGGCCTTGCAGGACTTGGGTCTGCCCTCATTTCGATTGAAGACAACTCGCCGCTAGGCGCTGGCGGATTGCCGGATTCCGGAATCGACAAGCTCATCGTGAATGGAACGAATACGGATGATCTCTTCCTCTTCCGCGCCAATCCGATCACGAAGAAGGGCACGATCGCGAGCTTCGAGGTAAGCGAAGATTTAACCCCTGTCCTCGACGGTTATATTGAGCGCCTGAATTACGATGGCGACATCTCGGAGGTTGTAGTTAACGGACGGGAAGGCGATGACACCTTTGTCTTCGACGATACCTTCTCTGCGCTCACAGTCTACGGCGATGCCGGCAATGATACCTTCCAGCTTGGACAAGTTTTCGAATCCGCCCGCGATGACTTGAATCCGACGAATGGCCTGGAGCCAGAAGACTACTTTGAAACGACGCAGACCACGCGCGGCTTCTTGAGTAATGGTTTGAGCGAGACTGCTACGCTTTATGGTGGCGACGGTGAGGATCTGTTCACGGTCTACCGCAACAAGGCGGAAGTGTTCATGTACGGTGAAGGTGGGGATGATAGCTTCCTTGTCCGTTCGTTCGTGAGAGTGGATCCGAACGACCCGAGAGCGCCGTTCACCAACATCAATGGAGGTCAAGGAGCTGACTTCATTTCCTTCACGGTCAATGCTCCGGTGCGCATCGAGGGCGGTGACGGTTTTGATACCCTAATCGTGGTCGGTACCGAGTTCGGAGATGACTTCGTGGTCAACGACTACGGTGTATTTGGCGGCGGTCTCTTCGTGACTTATGGAGGCATCGAAAAGCTTACCGTTGACGCTCTGGAGGGTAACGACCGATTCTTCGTAGCCTCCACCAGTGAGAAGGTTGAGGTCGAGATCGTGGGCGGTCTCGGAAGCGATACCTTCAATATCGGAGGAAGCGCGGGCAGACCTGTGACGGTCGTGAGCAACAGCCTCACTGGCAACAGTGGTTTGATCGCCCAGAACCTTGTATCCACATATGGAGACAGCTTGTTCCAAGACATCTTCGTACAAGGTCTTTCTGTCCAGGTCGCTGACAATGATGAAGCAGGACTGATCGTAGCTCAGGACAATGGATTGCTGAGGCTGCTGGAGGGTGAAAGCTTAGTCGATGGCTTGCTCGTCTCCAGCTACACGGTGGTTCTTACGAGAGCTCCGACCCAATCCGTTCGCGTAATCGCCTCTCCCTCCAGCCTCAGCGAGCGCGAACGGGCCGCGGGCGCGAAGTCGATCCAGCTCGCCTCGGGCAAGTTGGGTGGTATTGGAAATGTTATTCCGAACGCGGAGGTTACCGACCTGGCTGCCTTCAGCGACAACGGTACTGTTCTCTATTTCACGCGAGACAACTGGTATATACCACAGCGCGTCACCGTTATCGCTCCGGCAGATGACGTGGCGGAAGGTCGTCGCAACTACAATATTCAGCACACCGTTATCGAAGGAGCTAAAAGCGGCGATGGAGAAGCTTATGACGGTTTGGCCGCTCCGAACGTAACGGTTCAAGTTTACGATGATGACGCTGCGGATGTAGTTATCGCCCCTGTTGATCTCAGCGAGCGTGCGGATTGGTTTACCCGTGTCGCCGAGCATGAGGGCTTGATAGATTACGATCTCTACGCGGTCGTTCTGACCCGCGATCCTTTGGATGACGTGGTTGTGGAGATTGGCGAGCCTACCGGGCAGCTGATGGTCTCCGCCGACGATGGCGCCACCTGGTTCCGGGTGCTCGATGGGCAGATGCTGGAATCGGATGACGACGGCGCGACCTGGACGGCTTCCAGCTCTGCTCCGGAGTTGACCTTTACGGATGCGAATGTGGCGCAGTACGTCAGAGTCAAGGCTGTGGACGATGCAGATAAGGAGTCGATTCACTACGCTCGTTTGACCCACACCGTCACCAGCTCCTTGAGCGACTACTTCGCCCTCGAGCTAAAGGATGTCGTATTCAACTTGGTAGGACAGATCAACGGAATCGCGAATGGCTGGTCCGTCGACGATGCCTTTGCCTATGGCGACACGAGCTTCGAGTTGACCGGTCCTGCCTTCACTCTCGAGAGCCTCGGCGATGGTACGTTGGCAATCGAAGCCTTGAATTTGGGCACCGCCGCGAAGGTGATGAATCTGAGCTTGGTCGATGAACTCGTATTGGGAGACCTCTGGACCTTTACGCTGGGAGGCATCGACTACGATTTGACGGTGCAGGCGGGAAGTGGCGGAGCTCCGGTTGAAACCACCAAGGAATTCCTCGCTCGACTGGAAGCCCTCATACCCGGAAGCATCGAGGTTGAAAACTTCGATGACCTGCTTCGACTCTCCTCCGCAACAGCCTTTGAGGCATCAGTGACCCGTACGGGCAGCGATGCTGTGGTAGACACGGATGCTGCTCAGATCGCTCGCTACGAGACCTATCGCGTGACTGCTTCAGGAGACGTGTCTGGCGGAGACCAGTGGTTGCTGAAGCTCTCCGCTACGACTCCGGGTAGCGGGACGGCCCAGTCCTTCGAGTTCAAGTATACGGTCGAGGGAAGTGGTTTAACGGTCACTCTGGATACCTTGGATGTCGAAATAGCGGACGACGATCAGCCGAGCGTTCTGGTAACAGAGACCGATGGTGGCACCACGGTCGCTGAACCGACTGAAGAGATCCTGCTCGGAACGGGGGCAGCGATTGGAGTTCCCTTCTTGCGTGAAAGTATCTTCGACCACGGCTCCCGTGACTTCGCTCAAGATTTGGATTTGTCCAACTACTGGACGATGATGAATACGAATCTGATCGACGATGCGGCCACGATTCCGCACATCAGCGTGCTCGGAAACTTTGATAGCGGCACTTCGGACTTCTATCGATTCGAAATGAACGAAGCAGGCGGATCGATCCGTTTGAAGTTCGATTCCGCGGGGGCTCTGAGTCCAACGGTCATTCTGACCGATAGCTTGGGCAACGTGCTGACTCCGGATGCCAGCGACTCGACCCTCTATAAGTTGAGCGCATCGAGTGGTCCGCTGGGAGTTGGCGAGTACACGGTGCAAGTGGTCTACCCGAGCCCAGCTCCGAGCGTGGGACAGACTTATATCCTGCACATTTCATCAAGTGGACATGCGTGGAGCTATTCCTTCACGGCGGACTTCGGCCTAGCTGAAGTCCAGGAAACCAACGAGCCGCACAACAGTCGCTTGGATGCTCAGGATATCGATCTCGGTCGTTGGAATACGAATACAGATGCCGATATCCTCCTGTCCAATACCTTGCCGCACTTGACGGTTCTTGGATCCGGAGATGGCGAAAACGACTTCTACTCTTTCGTTATCGCTGACGACGACGACAATCCTGCAACACCGTTGACTGAAAGCATCACGGCCTACTTCGACATCGATAAAGGCTTCGAATATGGTGACGAAGTCTTCTGGGCGAGTCGCTTGATTCTCTACAACGAAAGTGGTGACGTCCTGCGCCGCGGCCTGGGCTACTCGAATCCGAGCACCGGAGGCGGTGGCAGTGAAACTTGGCTCGATGACTTCTTGAGCTATGAATTTACCGACTCAGGAACGTACTACATTGAGGTTACTGACTGGATCGGACGCTCCGGCCTGCCTGTCGGCGTCACTTACTCCCTGCAAGTTTCCATCGAGAATCATCGGGTAGATGGATTCGTGTTCAGCCCGGATCCCATCCAGGAGAACGAATTCGGAAACAACGGACTCGGCAGCGGCGCTCAGGATATCAGCGATCCTACCTTCTACTACACGTTCTTTGACGCGGAAGTGGGCGACGGCGCTTTGATCGATTCCAATACGCCGTACGCTCGTATCCTTGGAGCGGGTGACGGATCTTACGACATCTACTCCTTTACGGTTGATCAAACCATGCTCACTCCGGAAGCGTCCGATCCGGTGACCGGTACTTCCGAGCCCGTTTCCGTGACTTACTTCACTGAAGCCTCTTTTGAACTTTCGGGTCCTGTTAGCGTGGGAGACAAGTGGACACTCAGCCTCCGGTATCGAGACTACGAATACACGGTAGTTGCAGGAGACATCAAGAGCACGCTCGCGGAAACCCAGGAGGCGGTCGCTGCCAAGCTATTTGCCCAGCTCGATGGGGTTTCCCGTTATGCGGAAGCGGATAACCTATCCACCGTTTCGGGATCGACGATCACCATACGCTCGACAGCTGGCTTCAACTTGTATGGGGAAACCAGCGATAATTACGGCCTGCGGGTAGAGCGAGCCTCCGCCGCGACGGTTACTTCAACGCTGCGCGTTGAAAAGTCCGCCGGCAATTTGGCGACGCTCGCTACGGCTATCGTGACGATCAACGGGGATGCCCAAGAAGGGCAGATCATCAGCATCACGCTTGTCGATAAGCTGATTGAGCTCCCAGCCCTTTCCGGAAGCGAGTCCAAGGCGGACATCGCGGCCCTGTTTGTCAGCGCGATCAATACCGAGGGCACCTACACCGCAGCGCTTGTCTCTGCGGGCAGCTCGAGCTTCACGATCGGCTCTGTTTCGACGGGAGACTCCAATGAAGGCGAGGATCCGAACGTAAACGTTGGCTTCACTTTCGTATTCAACTCCAGGGGAGCTGCAGCGGCTGGAACTTATGTCACCGTTGAGGGGGTTCCCGTAATCGCTGACGTGACGGTTTCTCCCTACGAAGAGATCCAAATCCAGTTGGTGGGCGACATCCGTACGGGCGAGGTTTGGGAACTCGTTCTGGATGGGTCGAACACGTTCACTGTCACCATTGGCGAGACGGTTGACGGAGTCGTAGTGGACGATGTGGATAAGTTGGCCGCCGCCTTCGAGTTCAGAATCGACGGCGCGACTTACGACGCTGCCAACAGCGACTCCTTGCTGACCATTTCCCGCGACAACGGAAACTCCTTCAAGATTACAGGCCTGACCGTGACTCCGAGCGGAGCTGGCTCGGATGCGACCTCGAGCAGGGAGAGCCGCAGCATAACCTTGGCCGGGACCGTTGCGACATCTCAAACGTGGGTGCTCACGATATCCGAAGGTGGATCGGTCGTCGCTACTGTTGAATACACCACGCACGCATCCGACGCCGAGGACACCACCGATGTTGCAAGCGGCCTAGCAGCCCTCATCAACGCAGGCACCGCTGCAACGGGATCGGTTGCCGACTACCTTGCGAAGTCCAAGAATTCCGTGCTGAACCTCCTTGGTGATACCGATAGCTTCACGGTAGGGGTCGTCGTGAAGGTTCCGACAACCGCCACGAATGCCAAGATCTACACCTTCACGCCTGCGGGTCGACCGCTCGAGGGCGAAACATGGTACTTCGCAATTACGGAAACAGGTGGTGGAGCGATAAGCGGCGGAACCGCTAGCTACCTCGTGCAGAGCGACGATACGCTCGTTGAGGTCGCGGCTGGAATTGAAACCTACTTTACCGACAATCCGCTCTCCGGATTCACTGTGACGGCTGCCAGCGGTGTCATCACAGTCACGAGAGATTCGGGTGTCGATTTCGAAGTCAATCTGACCAAGCCGGATGAAAGCCAACTCACGGCAACTCCCGTTTCCAGATCGGAGACCTTCCTGTTTGAAACAAGGGGAGACAGCTTGTCTAACCCCGGTACTTGGCAAATGGCGGTACGCGTGGATGGCGCCAATGTGGGGTCCGTTGATACTGGGCACCTGGCTAGCGATAACTCGCGTACCTTAGCGGACGTAGTCAAACTGCTAGTCGATGCATGGACCAATACTGACTACACGCTCGAATACACCGACGGTGACGAGTTTGTCAGGGTAACTCGCGTCGCCGGCACTGGAGATTTTATCATGCGTTTCGACAAGGGGAACCTCTTCGATGCGTCGGGCGCAGATGACTACGAGGGCACGGACGTGGTCCAGACTACGACCTTCCAGCTTCCCACTCCGACGGATCTCGACGGACTTTGGTCCTTGGTTCTGACGAATGATTCGGGAGTGGCTCTCAGCGGAGGACTTGCTCAGTTCACAGCCTCCTCGAACACCATCGAGGAAATCGGGGATGGGCTCGAAGCTGGAATCACTACCACCGGCTTCACCGTAACCGCGGATGCTTCGGGTCTGCTGACCATTACCCATGATCCGGATACCGCGTTCCAAGTCCACGTAAATGGCCCGACCGAAACAGCAGGCTCCTTGACTGCTTCCGCTGGATCCGTGTACGTGCAGACAGTGTCCAGCTCCGCGGTAGCGGTTGCTGGAACTTGGACCTTGTATCTCCATGACTCGGATGTGGATGAAACGCTTCTGGATACGGTCGTGGTGAACACCACTGCGAGCGAGTCGGCGGCAAGTGTCTTGGCCAAGTTTATCGCGGACTTGGATGCCACTGGCTTCAGCGCGACGATGGTTGGAAACGATCTCCGGATAGAGCGTTCCAGCAACACTGCCTTCACAGTACGTATCGAAGAAAGCCGTACCGCGATCGCCGCCGCCGTCTCCGCGACCGTGAATCAGCTAACCTTGACCGGAAATCCGAACACCGGTGACCGCTGGACGCTCAGTGTCGACGGATCGGATACGCCAGTCCTTACCGTTGGGACGGAAGACCTGGAGGGGCTCGAAGACCTCTTCATCTCGAGGGTGGATGCTCTTACCAACTACATTGCTTACGAAGTGACCGGCGCGACCAAGGGAATCTATCTGGTGCAGGTAGCGGGTGGTAGCAGCAGCGCGGCAATCGCGGTACAGTTCCCAGCTAGCCATCGTGTCGGCGCTCTCGTCACCGGTGAGATTCAGCCGATTTGGTCGTACGAAATCCTTCTCTCGCCCGCGACGCCGGGATTGCTTGTCTACGAGGGTGATACTTGGAGCATCGAGAGCAGTTTCGGTTCGTTCTCCTACAAAGCGACTGATTCGGCGACTACGCTCGGTACAGCTGTCTCTGGTTTGCTCAAGAGTCTGGCGGATGCCTACAGTGGAAGCGATTTGACAGTCGCCGTAAATGGAGCGGCGACAGGGCTGGCGATCAGCCACGTTGATGGGGATCGTATCGATTTTTCAAGTACGAAGCAAGTGCGTCAGTGGGTTGGTGAAAATGGAGCTCGAGCGTCCTCCTCGACTCCGGACACCGAGCGCACCTATTACACGAGCGCGACGATCACCTTGAGCGGTGTTGTCGTGGAAGGTCAGGTCTGGACGCTTTCCTTGGACGGCAAGGACTATGACTTCGTACTGCCCGTGCCAACGCCCAACAACGAAGAAAATCTCGCTAGTATCGCCCGGGGACTGAAAGAAAAGATCTATTCGGTCGAGGGACTCGTGACCAATCGGAATTTGGACGACTTCGATTACATCATCGAAGTTGCCGCAAACGTGATTACCATCAGCGATCGCGATATCGGAACGGGGCCCGGCGAAGATCCGTACAAGGATCCGTTTGCCTTGGATGCGGAGCGCGGAGGTGGCGTTTCTCGCCATGTCTTCGATATCGACAATGCGACGACCACCACCGGTTACGAGAGCTTCACGAACTACCGAGTGGTTCCAGTCTACGACAGCGTCTTCGGCATACTGACCGGTTACAAGGCTGAGCCTTTTGAGGATCGTGTTTTCTACACGGACCGTATCCAGATCGAACTACTGGATTCCAGCTACAATGTTCTCGAGGTTAGCTATGACTTCGATCCGACAATCGCCTACGATTTCGGCGATACGGATAACGGTAAGCTGGGGGCGGGAACCTATTACATCCGCTTGAGCACTTACCGCGACTACGCGGATATCTCGCAGTTCGGATTGATCTCTCCCTTCTTGGATGGTCCGGTCACGAACACCGGGCTCGCAAGGGGCATCAACTACAACCTGATAGTATCCTCGCAGAATCACGAGACGAACCCGAATGCGATCGATCTCGCGAACGAAAGCGATCCAACCACCATCCGTGTGATCACGGGCGCTGGCGAAGGGCTGCGGGCAACGATCGCTGATTATGACAGCGAGCAAAAGATCTTCCTCCTGAAGGACCTTGTCTCAGAGGACGACTCTGACGCCTTGATCAAGCAGCTAAGCGAGTCCGACTTGTTCCAGCTGTACGTGGGAGTCCCCGATGAGTACGCCTCCAAGATCATCGACGATACTTACGAGTTGGTATTGACCGCTCCTCCGGCGGGCAGCGAGCGGGTAACCGTTTCGATCAACCCAGACCGTACACGCACTTACAACTCCGATGAAGCCTTCAACAGCGCGGTGTACTTCGGCGAGCAATACGAAGAGCAGGTTCAAGTCGCGACCAAGCGTGCAGTTCTCGAGTCGGCGGTCGGCTCCAGCTTCGGCGAAGTGTGGCAGCTTACCTTGACTGCTGTCGACTACATCGAGGCCACTGGTTTGACCGCCCGTTCTGCCAGCGTAACCGTTTCTGGTTCTAGTTTGACCGACCTCAGAACAGCGTTGCTCGCGCTTGGCGGAGCAGGGGATTACAACGGTATCGAGGTTGAAATCGTAGACGGGGCGCTCGTCATCGAGAATCAAAAGCACTTCTACATCCACCTCGACACGAACACCTCAGCGACCTCTGGCAATCACATCGAGGTCGAATTGACCGGGGAAACTGAAGTCGATCAGGTTTGGGAATTCGAAATCGACGGTATCCAAATGACCTACCGCATCCTCAACGCGGCTGATGCTTCGGATCTCACGATCGACGAATGGACCGGCAACCTTTCCGATGGATTCGAGTATGTAACGACCTCGAATCGCAACCCACGACTGACCAACATCGCAGAAGCCTTCGAGTTGCTCTTCAAGCAGGAGCTCAGCTCGAGCGATTACCTGGTGACCCGTTACGGGCGCATTCTAGATATCACCTCAAGCGCAGCGATTACCGCGACCATTGAAGAGTCCTCGGCCAGCACGGTGGGATCGGGCGAGGTGCGGGTGCTTGTCGGTTCGGTCGACAATCAGGTCGTCTTCGACAAGGACAACTGGAACGAGGAGCAGGTGGTGATCGTTGGGGCGCTGAACGACGACTTCATCGATGGTGGGGATGCCCTCGTATTCCCGGCGATCGAGGAGCGTATAAACGGTATTCGCGGCCCCATTACGATCAATGGTGGACGAGGCGAGACGGATGAGCGCTTCTTGACCAACCCAGTGTTGCTTCCTGGCGAAACGAACGAGCCGGTTGCCGACGGTGGTCTCGATTCGTCGGGTACGGTTCTCGACGATGACAATTCCGAACTCGGAACCATCACCGACCAGGACGCAACCCACATCAATCCGAACACGGGGCTTCGCCCAGGATTCGATCCGCGCATGAACGACTTCCCGTACACGATCCAGTTCTTGGACGGAGTGGCGAAGGACTTCGAACTGGAGGTGCTCTCCGTTTCGGAAGACATCTTGTCGGTGGGAGCGCAGGACAGCGACTCGGGCGATGGTAGCACGCTTCCGTTCAGCGTAAGCTTGCTGCAAGATGCTGCAGTGCCAACTGGTGCGGCTCTCTTCGTCACCACCGCCAATTTCAACGACACCCTGGAATGGAAGAAATCGCGACTCACCTTCAGCGGCCGCGTTTCCAACACGGAGGAGTGGAGCCTGCGCGTTGGTTCCGAAGTCTACCAAACGGAATACGTAGAGAATGAGGTCGATACCCTTGGCCGCTTCGTCTACGACTTGAGGGACCAGATCAACGAAGCGGGCACCTACCAAGCTGAAGTTCGAATCGGCTTGCTGGGCGAGTTGAGCTTGATCCTCACCTCCGATAGCGTCTCCGAGTTTAGCGTTGGGCTGACCCGCGCGAATGGCGGTTCGGTCGATGTCAGCCAGAGCGGATTGATCGACGCGGGCGTGGCAACAAGCGCTGGCCAAATCTTCACCATGGCGGCTATCTTCATGACGGATCCCGGCTCTGAAGGAACGGATTGGGAGTTCAATATTGTTGATGCCGCGGGCACCCACGCGTTCAGCTACGAAGTCGCCGATGGCGATGCCGTGAGCGACGTGCTCCGTGGTCTGTTGAGTGGAATGAGTAACGACTTCCGCCCCTCGCTGACCGGTACGCAGGTAACCTTCAAGGTCAATTGGCCGATCAATCTGGCGAACGGGAAGCCAATCGCTCCGCAAGCGGGCGACTCCTATTACTATGCGCCATTCAATCCGAACTTCTCGGTCGATGAACTCGAGCAAGTCGATACCATCAACGTCTACAACAACGACAGTCCGTCGAATGATGTGGGCATACTCACGTCCGACCGACTCTCCGGCCTCGGGCTCGGTGGCGATGTGACCATTGCCGGTCGTACCCTCGAAGGCGGCATCGCTTACAAGGAACTGGAAGTCTTCAATCTCTTGCTTGGCACCGGCGACGACCGTCTGCTCATCGATTCTACGCACAAGGGCACCACCCTTATCTCCGGCAACAATGGCGACGATACGTTCACCCTCCGCTCCTCGCAGGGCGACGTCGAGATCGTCGGCGGCGCGGGCAACGACTCCCTGCGGGTCGGCAGCGCGGATCACGAAGATCCAGCCGGGGACTACGTTCCGTCCGACGAAAGCGGCCGCCTCGAAAACATCCACGGTCACGTCGCTTTCGACGGTGGCGAGGGCGAGAATACGCTCTTCATCGACGACCGCAGCGACAACACCACCGAGAGCGGATCGCTCACCGGTTCGACCTTCGAAGGCTTCGGCTTCAACGGCATCAACGAAATTCAAGTCCTCACCATCTCGGCTGAGCGAGGATTCTACCGCTTGCGTCGTGGAGACTTGGATATCCCTTGGTACGCCATCAACAGCTCCGGCAGCTCTCGCGGAATGGGCTCGGTCATCTATGTGCACGACTCATTCGGAGCCAGCGAGCTGCAAGCCGCCCTCGAATACATTTATGGGTCCGGCAACGTTAACGTTGCCGAGATCGCGGCGCCAAACGACTACTCGCGCAGCTACCAGATCGTCTTTGGCGGCGACCTCGCCGGTACAGACGTTTCCGAACTGGTCTGGGCGGATCCAGCGAACCATAGTTTGACTGGAGTAGGAGCCCGTGAGCCGAGCGTATCCATTTCCACCACACGTAACGGTGGAGAAGGGGAAGTTACCGAGACGCACCAGATCCTCAACCTCAACGCCAGCGGCGGTACCTTCACCATCGATCTCTTCGGTCAAACGACTTCCGAGATCGCCTACAACGCCGACGCGCTTGCCCTCTTCCGCTCTCTGAACGAAATTCTCAATCCGGATGCGGGCGAGCCGATCTTGCCGCTCACCACTAATTTCCGCGTTGTTCGCGAAGACGGCGCCCTGCACCTGTACTTCCGCGCTGAATACATCGGCCTTGAGATTCCACAGACCGCTATCGACGACAGCAAGTTGGTCAACGGATCGGCAACGATCGAAACGGCGGCGCCGACCCTTCGCGTGGGCGACAACCATCAGGTCTTGGCTATCGACGCCACCAGCGGCACCTTCAAGCTGCGCCTGCTTGGCCAGGAAACGGTGGACATCGCTTACGATGCGACCGCTCTCGATCTCTACAACGCGATCAATCCGATCCTCAATCCGAACAATTCCGACAATGCCTTGCCCCATACCGACAACTTCCGCGTGGTGAAGCTCGGCGACGTATTCCATATCTACTTCCAGGGCGAGCACAGCGACTTCCGCTTGAACCCAGTTGACGTAGACCTGACCAACTTGGTCGGTACCGCTTCCCTCGTTGTGCGAGGACCGAGCATCAGCTACTACAACGTAGGCGAACTCGATATCCACCTCGGCTCCGGAGCGGACCTGCTCAACGTTCGCGGCACCACCGCGCGGACCAACGTTTACCTCGGCGGTGGCAACGACGAAGTGTATGTGTCTACTCAATACGACTACAGCTTCGACAATCGCGATCGTTCCGTACGCTACGTCGGTTCGCTCGACGGCTTGCTCGGCGTCTTGAATATCGACGGCGGCAGCGGCCGCCAGCTCGTCACCATCAGCGACGCGGGTTCGTTGGTTGGCGATCCGAACGTACAGATTCTCGATGCGATCCCATCCCGTAACACCTTCGACCTGACTGGGGTGGATACTACGGCGGATCTCTTTATCTTCGGTTTGGCCGGAGTTCCGATCTCGATCAAGGCGGATACCGACCAGGGTGGCTTCACTCGCAGCTTCAACGTTCGCACCGGCTCCGGAAACGATACCGTCTACCTTGGCGGCAGCGCTTACACCGACGTCGAAGGTTGGACGCCGATCACCGACCTCGAAACCGGTCTTGGCGACGACGTGGTACGCGTCGATTTGAACAGCCAGGACGACGGTCGTTTGGTTGTCAATACGCAGGGCGAGTACACGCACCGCATGATCTTCCGCCGCGGCATCGACCTCGCCACTTTGGTCAGCCCGCTGGACGAAGTCTCCGTCTACCTCGACGGCGTCCTGATCCCAGTCGAAAAGATTCGCATCAACACCACGCAAAACGCCATCGATCTCATCCTCGACAGCAGCGTAGGCCCATTGAACATCAACTCCATCGTCACCGCCGTGGTGCTCAAGGAACGCAACGGCCGTCTCGACGTGGCTCCGGGAACCTTGCGCTATGGACTTGGTACCGAGTTGGCCGACAACGAAAGCGTCGAGCTCTACTCCGGCGATAATCTATTGCAGGAAGGTTTCCACTACTTCCTCACCCAAGGCGCTGACGAAACGGATATCGTTTTCAACGCTCGCTTCAATCTCTACGCAAATACCGATGTCACCTACAAGATCATCACGCGTCTCAGCCAGGCCGTGCCGATCGCCCAAGTGACGCTCAGCGACCGTGACTACGTAGATGCGGTGCTGACCAACTTCGGTCTCAACATCACGACCGGTGTGGGCAGCGACCTCATCAAGGGAACTCACTTCGACGATACCATCGATGCAGGGCTCGGCGACGACCTCGTCTTCGGTAATGAAGGAAATGATACGATCTTCGCCGATGGCGTGAATGGAGTCTTCTCGGGTAACGACGTTGTCTTCGGCGGCGTGGGCACCGTAACGGTGCTGGAAGGGGGAGTACTGCGTACTATCGACAGTCGCGTCTCCTACCAGAAGGGGCTGCCGAACGAAGGCTTGGTCTTCATGACCAGCCTAGAAACCTACACCTTCGAAAGCGAAGGAGACGACACCATCGACGCCGGCGGCGGCAACAACATCGTCTTTGGCGGCGCCGGTAATGACCAGATCACTACAGGGGACGGCTGGGATATGATCTTTGGCGATCGTGGTCGCATCGATTACGCCTCCAACCGTCCAGCTTCCATGCAGTCCATCACAAACGGTATCGGAATTCGTGGTAATGACGTGATTGACGCTGGCAACGGTAGCAATTGGATCATCGCGGGAGTGGGCTCCGACACCGTGACTACCGGTTCCGGTAACGATGTGGCGCTTGGCGACCTAGGCCGCCTCGAATTCGGCTACGATATCCTGAGCGACACATTCTCTGTCACTCTTCTGGAAACCAGCAATCCGCTCACCGGCGGGGCTGACGATCTGCGGCTTGGCTCAGGATTTAACTTGGCCATCGGAGGTCAAGGTCTCGACCGTATTGAAACAGCGGGCGCGGGAAGCTACTCTATTCTCTCCGGCGGTCGCTTGCAGCTCGCGGCAGGGCTGCTCACGGCTGCCTTCCTCTACAAGCCGCTCAACGATCCCTTTTTCCCCGGTTCGACGCTCGGAGATATCTTTAGTCTCAACGGCGTTCAAGTCGAGCGGGTTGCCATCAACCTGAACCTGAACACGGGGACTGAAGAAGAGGAAATCTGATTCGAATTGATCCGCCGCTTCCGCCTTTTATGCCTTTAACCAACGTTGCCCACAATCCATTGAACACCATGAAGACAGAATTATCTCTCGCTGCATTCCTGTCGCTCGCAATCGCATCGCCCCTAGCGGCAGGCCCGGTGGCCATCGAGCAACCGGAGGTGATCGCCGGTCAGGTAACGTTCGAAGGCCTTCAGTCCGACCACGCCCAAATCAGCCAGTTTACGGACAAGGCGATCGTCGACTATTTCCGCTTCGATTTGATGGAAGGTGGTAGCGTGCACTTCAACCTGCCAAGCGAACAGGCTGCCATTCTGAACCGCGTCACTGGGGCGGACCCTTCTTTTCTCAATGGAAACGTCACGGGCAATGGGCAGGTCTTTTTCGTCAATCCAGCGGGCGTCACCTTTGGGCCTGACAGCGTGGTGCGCATGGACACCTTCATGGCAATTGCGGGCCAGCTGCAAAACGAAGATTTCCTATCGGGCAAGCTTGACTTCGACCTGACGGGCGAAATCGCCAATTACGGTTCGATCGAAGCCTTGAACACGGTTGGCCTGTTCGCTCAGCAAATTTTGAATACAGGGGATATCGTCTCCAAGTCGGGCGTTTCTATTCTGGCTGCGGGCGACAAGGTGATGCTGAGGGCCAATGGAAGCTCCCTTGCGGTTGAGCTCAGTTCCGAAGCAGCCAATGTGGCTGAGGGCATTGCCATCCAAAACGAGGGGACGGTCGCGGGCGACGAGGTGTTGTTTTCCTCGGGGGACGCTTATTCCGTTGCGCTTTCTCATAGCGGAAAGGTGAGCGCCAAGGAGTCGGCGAAACTATACGCGGACGGTGGTCGCATTGAAGTGAGCGGCGAAGTTCTCGCTCGTAGCGATAGCGCGGCGGGACGTATTGAAATTGGTGGTACAGACATGGGTGGTGCAGGCGCTCCAGTCGCGTCTTCGCTGGAAGTCACGGAAACCGCCCGTATCGACGCCTCTGCGGTTTCGGAAGGCGAGGGTGGCCACGTCGTTTTGTATTCAAAAGGCCTGACGACCCTGAAAGGGCAAGTCTCCGCTTTGGGTTCGGGCTCGGGCAAAGGCGGATTTGCGGAAGTGTCGGGCGCTGTACTGGACGCTCTCACCGGAACCGACAACCTGCGCTTGGGCCGTGGCGGTAGCCTTTTGATCGACCCGACCAACGTAACCATCGACGCCACTGCGGCCAGCAACTACGAAACCCAGTTGCAAGCGGGAACGGACGTTACTGTTACGACCGCCTCCGGCGGCGCGGACGAGGGCAATATCACCTTGGCGAGCTCCATCGACAATTTTGGATTCACGGATGTGGGCTCCATCACTCTGAACGCGGACAATGACATCATTATCAACGCCCTACTCGATAATGGTGACGGTAGCATCTTCATGAACGCGGCCAACGACGTCACTTTGAACGACCAGGTGCTTACCGGAAATGTCGGGGCAGGGGCCAGCATCGAGGTGACGGCAGGCGGCGAGCTGACCTTCAATGGATCCGGGGCAATTTCGCTCTATGGCGATACCAATGCGAAGCTAAGCGCCAATCGCTTGGTAAACAATATTGGGGCGGGAGCCATCAATCTCGCTGGCACCGGTTTCTGGCAAATGGTCTTGCCGCATTGGGAGACTCAGAGCCACGTTTATGGAGGGCTCTCCAGCGGCAACAAGGCGGTCTATGGCAGCGCTGGCACGGCTACCTCCGCTATCACCAAAAACGAGTACCATTTCGCGGCAGCACCGGAGCTTGGCATTACGGTTAACGACGATTCCAAAACCTACGGCGAAGCGCCGGCGAGCCTGTCCTATCAGGGGTATGTTATTGACCCGAATACGATCGTAGACGCATCCGATTACGGAAACGTGTTCACTCAAGATACGGCAGCCAATACGGTGGACGATGCTTCGATCAGCTACTCGACTGCCGGTTCGCCCACCACTGCAGCTGCCGGCGCCTATTCGGATCTGAATATCACAGGGTTTGTCAGCTTGAATGGATACACTTTCGATGTCACTCCTGGTACCTTCACGATCGATAAGCGGCCAATTCAAGTCACCGCGAACGATCGTTCCCGCATCTATGGTGACTCGCTTGCTTTGGGCACCTCTGAGTTTACTTATATCGATAGCTATGATGGCGGCGGGGACACGACCTTGCCGAACGGGGAGGTGCTAACGACCGTAGTGCTCGACAGCGCCAATTCCTACGCGACCACTACGGATACGGATGTGGGCGTCTATGCGGATGAAGTCACGGTGGGCGCTCTCAGCGGTACCGGCGGCTTTGACGCGAACAACTACGAGTTGACTGCAGTCGCCGGTGACTTGGAAATTTTGGTAAGGCCTGTCACGGTTACTGCCACCGAACAGAACAAGTTCTACGGGCAAGTGATCGCTCTGGATGGAACGGCGATCGCCATTACCGACAAGGACGGCGACTCCATCCTGCCGCACGGCGAACAGATCGTGAGCGCCGGCATGACATACGCTTTTGGCCCTGACCTCGGAGCGAGTACCATTTCACCTGTTGGCACCACCAACAACGTCATCGAGCCGACGAGCGTTACGGGAGCCTCTGGCTTCGACGTTAACAACTATGACATCACTTTCGCCAACGGCGATTTCCGTATCGACGCTCGCCCCATCACGGTCACGGCCAATGAGCAATTCAAGCAATATGGGCAGACCCTAACGCTCGACACGGCCGACTTCACCTTGCTCGATGACCTGACTTCCGGAACTTCGTTGCCTAACTTCGAGTCGATCGATACCGTGAGCATCGCCAGCCTCACGGGTATCGATAGCAGCACTACGTCAAATGTAGGAACCTACTCTGACGAACTTAAGATCAACGGAGTCGCCACAAGCAGCAACGGATTCAACCTATCTAATTACGATGTCACTTTCGTAACGGGAGACCTGACGATCGACCCACGTCAGATAACGCTTACCGCGAACGACCAAGCGCGCCTCTACGGGGACAGCAGCGTCTTGCTGGGGACAGAGTTCACGTTGGAGGATCTTGACGGCGGGAGCCTGCCCAATGGCGAGTCTATCGATTCAGTTACCTTGGCCAGCGCCAACGCTGCAGATGTGACGACGGATCTGGATGTTGGCCGTTACTCCGACGATTTGACGATTACCGGCCAGAGCGGCTCGAATGGATTTTCGGCGACGAACTACGATATCAGCTACGTTGCGGGAGACTTTATCGTGAATGCTCGCCCGATCACGGTGACCGCTTTGGAGCAAAGCAAACGTTACGGCGAAGTCGTAAGCCTCGATCCGACAGCGATTGGCGTAACCGATAAGGACGGCGATTCGAACTTGCCGCATGGCGAGCAGATCGTGAGCGCTACCCTTGTATACGAGTTTGGTACGGATTTAGGAGCGAGCACCACGGAAGCAGTCGGCACTACAACCAGCGCCCTACGACCCACTGCAGTGAGTGGTGATTCGGGTTTCAAGGTCTCCAACTACGAGATTACCTTTGTCAACGGAGACTTCCGGATCGACCCGCGTCCCATTTCCGTTTCGGCCAACGAGCAATTCAAGCAATACGGGCAGACGCTTGATTTGGATACAAGCGCCTTCACTTTGCTCGACGCTCTGACCAGCACCGGCGACTTGCCGAACGGGGAAACTATCGACACGGTCGCAATCAGCAGCGCGGGTGGTATCGATGCTAGCACTACGGCAAATGTTGGAACCTATACGGATGACCTTGTGATTTCTGCGGTGGATACCAGTAGCAACGGGTTTCAGGTGTCGAACTACGATGTCACCTTTGTAACGGGTGATATGAGAATCGACCCGCGCCAGATCACCCTCACCGCGAACCAGCAATCGCGACACTACGGCGATACCATAACCTTGGACGACACCGCCTTTACCTTGGAAGACCTTGACGGAGGCGCCTTGCCGAACGGCGAGACGATCGATACGGTTACCCTCGCCAGTGCCAATAGCGTGCAGACGACAACCGACTTGGATGTCGGGACCTATGTGGACGATTTGAGTATAACGGGACAAAGTGGTTCCAACGGTTTTGCGGCAAGCAACTACGATATCACTTACGTTGAAGGCGATTTTGTCATCGATGCGCGTCCCGTCACGGTAACCGCATTGGAACAAAGCAAGATCTATGGTGAAGTGGAGACGCTCGATCCGACGGTGATCAGCATTACCGACAAGGACGGTGACTCCCTCTTGCCGCACGGCGAAGAGATCGTCAGCGCGATCCTAACCTTTGCCTTTGGTACAGACCTCGGCTTGAGCACGACCTCGCCTGCTGGAACGACGGTTGACGCGATCTTGCCTACCGGCGTAAATGGAGCCTCCGGCTTCAAGCTCGCAAACTACGCGATCTCCTTCGTTAGCGGTGATTACCGAATAGATCCGCGCCCCATTACCGTCCTTGCCAGCCAACAGTCCAAGCAGTACGGGGAAGTGTTAGATCTCGATGGCACCGCGTTTAATGTCTTCGATACGATTACCGCGACGAGCGCATTACCCAACGGTGAGATGATAGATGAGGTGTCGCTTGTCAGTATTGGCGGTATCGACGCGAGCACTACGGCGAACGCTGGAGTTTACGCTGGGGATATCTCCATCACTGGAATCACGGATTCCAGGAACGGTTTCGCGGAGAGCAATTACGACATAACCTATATTACGGGAGCGCTGGAAGTGCGTCCGCGCGAAGTAACGCTCGTCGCCTCCGAGCAGGCTCGACTCTATGGGGATACGCTCGACTTGGACGAGACTGCGTTCACGGTTTTGGACCTCGATGGCGGCGATTTGCCGAACGGGGAAATGATCGACACGGTCGTTCTCAATAGTACTGGAAGTTTGGATACGGATACGACCGCGAACGTGGGACTCTACGCTGGAGACCTCGTCATCACCGATCAGAGCGGATCGAACGGCTACCTCGCCAGCAACTACAATTTCACCTACGTCGCGGGCGACATGCGCATCAACAAGCGCCCTATCAGCCTGACTGCCAATCCGCAGGATAAGATCTACGGGGAAAGCATCGTCTTTGATACCGCTGCCTTTACCTTGGAAGACACTTACGGAGGCTCGAGCCTGCCTAATGGAGAGACCATCGATTCGGTGGACATCGTGAGCTCCGCTGGCGTGCGAGCCACCACAACGAACGCGGGGGTCTACAGCGGCGACCTCTCCATCACGGGCCAGAGTGGCTCCAACGGCTTCTTGGCCAGCAACTACGACATTAGCTACGGCGCCGGAGACTTCACCGTGAATCTTCGGCAGCTGACTATCGACTTGCTCGACCAGTCCCGTTTCTTCAGCGAAACGTGGGACCTCGACCGTACCGCCTTCACCGTGTTTGATCCGCTGAGCGGTGGAGCGACTTTGCCGAATGGCGAGCGGGTGAGCACCGTGACCTTCTTGCCAGTGGGTAACCCAGGGGCCCGAGCCTTGCCCGGCTGGTATCCAAATGCCTTGGACGCCAGCGCTGCTCAAGGGGTGAACGGCTTCAATGCGGCGAACTACGACATCACGTTTATTCCAGGAAACTTGGAGGTGAAAAACTTCCCCGCACCCGCGATCACGCCAGGAGAGCTCTTCCCGGCGGGCCGAGACTTCTTCTTTGGCGGTCGTCCATGGGTTCGCTTGAAGGAAGATGTGCCTGCCTTGTCCGGCAATGGCATCCCCGAGTTGGTGGCACGTTCCATTTGGCAGAGCTTAAGTCGCGAGGAGCAGGAACGCTTGCTCCGGCGATTGAGCGAGGCTGAAGGGGCCGAAGTTATAAGCGAGGAACTACTTGAATACCTTATCGCAGATGCGAAGCAGCAGTACTAGAATTCAGACCGTATCGATCATGCGAAAATTTCTCACATCCCTTTGTTTCCTCGGCGCAAGCGTAGCTGCGACAGCGGCCAGCATCCGCTTCGAAGGCAATTCCTCCATCGACACGGCCGACCTCTTGGCCATCCGCGTTCCGCTTGGTCAAGAGAAGGGTGCCTTCGTCCTTGATCCGCAAGGCGTGCCCATCTCGCTGGACAAGATGATGCCCGAGTACCTTTCGGAAGACGCGGTCAACGCGATCCTGCGAGCCGTCACCGCCTACTACAATGCGGAAGGGTTTGGCGGAGCCAGAGCCGACGTGACCAGCAAGGCTTATAAGGCGGCCCAATCAGGCGCGGATCTGGTCATCCACGTCACCGAGCGGACCATCCACCAAAAATCCTCTTCCATCCAAATCATTGGCAACCGGGCCATTCCTGTTTCCGAGCTGATGCACATCAGCGTGCCGCTTGCTCTCAAGAAGGGACAGTATGTGCCGGACCCCAACGGCATTCCCATCACCTTGGACAAGATCATGCCGGAGTACCTTTCGCCTTCGGCCATCGAGGCGATTCTCAACGAGCTAAGTCGCTACTACCAGGACGAAGGGCAATTGGCGGTTCGTTCCGACGTGACCCGCAGCTCCTACGAGTCCTCGCAAGGGGGCGGCAACCTGCTCATCTCCGTTTCCGAAGGCCAGCTCGCCTCCAGCCGCGTAGTCGCCATGAATCCCGAAAAGGAAGTGTCGGCTCGAGTGAAGCAGCGCATCCTCAAGGCGGCTCCTCTGGAAGAGAACGATACCATCGACGGCAAGAAGTTGGATACGACGCTCGGACAGCTCAACCGTTTCTCGCCTGACTATGTGCAGCCTGTTCTCATGCGCAACGCCGCGGGAGATCTGGAAATGGAGTACCGGGTCAAGACCGGCGAGCGCGCGGGAATCGAGTATACGCTAGACAACTACGGATCCGAGCGCACCGGCGAGCATCGCCACACCGTCAGAGGAAATCTGAATCGCATTCTCACCTCCGCCGACAAGGTCGAGCTCGCCGCCACCTACAGCGAAAACGACGATGACGACAGTCTCTTCGTGCGCGGCGAGTACCTGTTCCCGCTCGACGAAGTAGCTCGCAACCGCCTTCGCTTCAGTGGCTACTACTCGGAGTACAATTCCGGCGACATCGGTGTTCAGCTTTTTGAATACAAGGGCAAGAGCGCCAGCGCCTCCGCTGCCTTCGAACGTACGCTCTGGACGCGCGACGGGATCTATTGGGATTTGTCGGCCGGCGGCCAGTACACCAAGGCCCAGCAAGACCACTCCTCCTTGGGCATTCCGGTGCAGACGGTAGATTTCGAGAACTACTTTGCCGGTATGCAGCTGAGCAAGTCGCAGGTAGACAAGTCTTGGATGCTCGGCGGGAAGATCGAAGCGGGATCCACCGATGCCAACGACATCGAGCTCGCTCGCATGGGCCGTCTCTATGCCGAGTCCGACTACGTGATCGGATCGCTCTACGCTGGCACGCGTCTCTATCTCGATTCCCTCTGGGGAACCAAGAGGCGCCGCGCCCACGAGTTCACTGCCACCGCCTCTGCCAAGACCAACCTGCAAGGCGATCGCCTGCCGGCCACCTACCTGAGCGTGCTGGGTGGGCATTCTACCGTGCGCGGCTATCCGGTGGCCAGCGCCTCCGGCGACAGCATGATCTTTGGCCAGTTCGACTATCGCTTGCACCTGAATCGCCTCGGCGAACCAGTGGACGAGGCGGATCAGAAGCGCCATTGGAAGCCCCGCTTCGAAGGTGACATCCCGCCGTTGGACTTGGCTCTCGGTTTCTTCACCGACGTGGGCGGCATTTCCAACTACGACAAGCTATTCTTCGAGTCCGACGCGGAACTTTGGTCCGTGGGATTGGGACTCTACGGAAAGGCCAGCCGACAAATCAACTTCAGCCTCGAGTACGCCCGGGCTCTGCTAGACGTGAACGCCTCCTCCCAGCCCGTCGAGAGCGGGGACGATCAATTCTACTTCTCCATCGACCTCAACTACTAGTCGCCATGCATTTACTCACTCGTCATCTCCGCAATCGTTTCGACTTCTTGTCTCGTCTCTCGCGAACCGTGATCAAAGTTGATGCCGTAGGGCCGTCGCTTGCGACGTGCCGCGAGTCCCTTCGAAACCTGGCACCTGCAATGCGGCGTGGCGCAAGCGCCAGCCCTACAAGGGGCGGTCTTTGGCGGAAAGCGTGCAAGGTTCTCGTTCTCGGCTCGCTTTGCGGAGGCCTCGGCAGCCTCAGCGCGGCCCCCTACCTCACGCACCTATGGACCTACGATTCGAGCGCCATTAATCCCGATCCGGTGGACGCCCGGGAAATTCTCAACGTCGGCCTCAATTCCACGGTCAGCTCTTCCGGCAGCATCGCCTTCACGGTGGTTACTGGACTTAGCGAGAACAACTCCGAGCAGCGCCTCTTCTGGTTCGATAAGGACCAGGACGATACCGACAACCCGGCTCCCGCTTACATGAGCCCGACTTGGGAAAGCGAACGCTTGTTGCCCATGGTATTCCGTCGCGACCACCTCGTGTATTCAGTGAATGGTGACGAACTGCACTCGCTCTATCGTGAGGAGGACGCCTTTACGGATCAAACGATTGGCACTTTCACCAGCGCCGATACCTCCTGGATGTCAGAGAAGGCTCGCTCTCCCGGCGTGCTATACGTCTTCGAAGCAGCAGTGGGGGATACCTCCTTCAAGCTGCATGCCTACCAGATTTTGCCGGTGGCGACCGACGAGTTGCTGGAGCCGGTCACCGTGGGAGTGGACGGAGATAATATCACCTTGTACTTCCAAACGGTGGCGGACGCCATGTACCAGCTCGAGTCGTCTTCGGATATGGCGACTTGGACGGAGGACGGCGCTCAGATCGTCGGCAACGGAGCCCAGCTCCTCATCCAGCGAGCCGCCCCCGAAAGCGGCGAAACCTTCTACCGCTTGCGTAAGCTGTAGCGGGCGATTGCATGGTCGTTGGATGGGTGGGTCGGCTTCTCCGAAGACGGCTACGCGGCAGGGGCGGAATCAAATGCGTCGACGGAGAAGTTGCACCACCTGCGTAAATTGCATTGAGGTGGCGAATTGCGAGGCGACCTTAAGTTTGGAGCATTGTTCTGGTTGCGAGTCTGGCGACTTCGTCCTAGCTAGTGGGGCGAGCAGACAGGCTGCCTCAGCGTGGTGCTTTGCCTCTGACTGCGTTTGAGACCGCAGCGATCACCAGCAAGACGAGGAACACGAAGAATAGGATTTTTGCGATTCCAGCGGCTGCGCCTGCTATTCCGGTAAAGCCGAGCAGGCCAGCGATGAGCGCGATGATGAGAAAGGTGATGGTCCAAGATAACATAGTTGGTGTGGTTGAACGTTTCTGTTTTGAGTGGACCACATTCTTTGCTGTTATCGTGCCAAAGGCATACGGGAACAGTGCTGCCCGCTCACTAGTACGTGTACCCGCTAGGTTTTTAGGGAGAAGCTTCTCCTTGCTCTTGTTGTTTACGATGCAGATTGCACTGAATACCTGCAGGACGCACTGTTAACGCGCCAGATAGAGGGGGCTAGAAGGGGTCACTGAACCATCCAGATGCTTCCCCTGCTAGAATAGGGTAACGAGCGCACAGACACCAGGAGGATTGTCGTGGAAGGAGAAACTGATTCCAAGATTGAGAATAATTGTCCGATGTAGGGAATAAGTGGGTACGGATCCGGAGCTCTGGATCTTCTCTAGATCGCGCTATTCTCGATGGGAATTAGGCTCGGGGCTCAAAACCTAGGAGTTCGAGAGGCTTCGGATTTACGCCTTTATTCGCAGGGCAAGCGGCATTGTGCATTTTGCCCTATCGCTATTGCAGTTGGCGATGATTGAAGGCTCGAAAAGACGTTTCGTAGAGGTGGGGATTTTTTTTCTGTTCGATCTTTCACAAGAAAAACGGGGTAAAATACGCGTCTTGTAACAGCCCGAAACAGAGGGAAAGAAAGGTGTCTAGGTGCGGTCGCGCAGGGGAGAATATGTATACATAAATTGGATGTATCGGTGTTGTCGGGCTTCGTGAGGAAAGGTGAAGCGTGTTCGGGCGAGGTCCGTTTTTCGCCGACCATCGGGATGGTTGGCACGGTATATGAAAAGGTCGCTGCGAAAATCTCACACGGTTCTAACCAAACAAGAAACCTAAAGATTATATGACTAAGTTGAATAAGACTCTTGCAGCCCTCTCTGCCGCTGCCCTCCTCACAGCTTCCGCGAATGCGATCGTGATCGACATATCGTCCGCTGGCGATAGCGGTCTCGCGTTTGGGGGAGACTCCACAGTATCCTTTTTTTCCAACGTGGACGGACACGTCTTTGAGGTGAACGACTCCGATGGAGCAGTCGGCGACGCCAAAGGGCTCTTCGGCTCGATTGGAGGCATATGGACTATCGACCCTTGGACGGGTAATACGACTACGCTCTCGGGCGGCCCGGGAAGCTTCACCATCTGGGACGAGAACAGTGAAACGCTCACTGCTGACCTCGACCTTTCCATGATCGGCACAGTTCTGTCGGGTGGTGTGATGAATGGGGCATCCAACCTCTCCAATTTCGCCTATGCGGGTACCAACGAGGACTTGATGTGGTTGGCCTCGTCTGGCGTGGCGACGCTGTCGCTCTCCTTCGAGCTTGCTCAAGGGCCTTCGGATCTGTCGATCGACTATCTAGCGGAGAACTCAATCGAGTCCACGTTCTCCGGTGACGTGGCTGCGACCCACACCGTTCCGGAAGGGGGTACGACTGCGGCCTTGATGGGCTTCGGGCTCTTTGCAATTGCGGCTTACAGCCGGAAGAGAAGCTTCCGGTCTAAGCGAGCTTCCTAGCTTTAGCTTTCTTCCCTGCTCCCTGTCTTCCAGGCAGGGCAAGTGAACGCTCTTGTATTAATGTGCTGCACGTGTTTATCGCGTGCAGCTTTTTCGTAGTTATAAGTTCGGTACGGGTTCTTTGATTTCATTGTTTCGGCGGGGCTTTTTGGCCTTGTTTATCACCTCCCGTGGTCGGTACAGCCCGCTCTGGCGGTCTCTTATGGGATAGTGAAGCTTCGAGAAAATGTCTGGCTTGTGCGGAGCGATCCTGAGAGTTTATTGCCATGAATCGGCGGTCATTTATTTCTAACGTTCTGGCTGCGGGTTCGCTCGCTGCCATCCCTCGAAGCGCTTGGAGTGTGGTGAATGATGGGAGGAAGCCAAAGGTGGGACTCATTGGTTGCGGTTGGTTCGGCAACGTTAACATGGATTCGATGGCGAAGGTCGCTCAACTGGAGATCGTCTCGCTCTGCGATCCCAACCGACGGAATCTGGCGGCGACGCAGGAGTCGGTGAAGATGCGGCAAGGACGCGCTCCCGCGACGTTTTCTGACTACCGAAAGATGCTGGCTTCGATTGAGCACGATATCGTGATTGTAGGTACCCCGGACCATTGGCACGCATTGCCCGCGATCGCAGCCATGCAAGCAGGGGCGGACGTTTTTCTCGAAAAGCCGATCAGTGTAGACGTGATGGAGGGCGAGGCCATTCTCGCAGCGGCTCGCAAGTACGATCGCGTGGTTCAGGTAAATCTGCAGCGTCGCAACGATCCGATATTTGATGAAGTGCGTGAGCAGTATTTGGATACAGAAAAGTTGGGGCGAATCGGGCTGGTAGAGTGTTTCTTTTACGGTGGCGGCAATGGAAATGTAGTGAGTCCGGTTGAGGTGCCAGATCACCTCGACTACGATCTTTGGGCGGGCCCCGCTCCGCAGGTTCCTTACGTTCCGCAAATCGAGTCCCGTGGCTGGCGTATGTTTCAAGAGTACGGAAATGGAACAATCGGGGACATGGGGGTTCACATCTTTGATTTAGTCCGCTCGGTGATGCGGTTGGGATGGCCCGGTTCGGTCAGTTCCACGGGCGGACGATTTGTTTACAAGAACGCGACTTCTAACATTTCGGATACGCAGAATGCTGTTTTTCACTACCCTGATTTGGATGTGAGTTGGGAGCATCGCCATTGGGGCCTGTCGCCGATTCCCCAGCGTCATTGGACGGACCAGTGGGGAGCTCGCATCATCGGAGAAAAGGGAACCTTGAATCTAACGACGATGAGCTATGCGTTCCAGGAGCGGGGTTCGCGGAGCTTGCAAGGGCGCCACTTGCTTTCGAGGAGCAATGACTTGGAGAACGTGGATTTTTCCCGTTTCGATGCGGCGGTGGGAGCCAACCAGGATCGCCATTGCCTCGATTTCCTGCAGGCCCGCGAAACGAGAACTCGACCTACCTCCGATATTGAAGAAGGGCATATCTCCAGCGCTTGCTGCATCCTGGGAAATGTGGCCTTGGAGCTTGGCCGGACGATTGCCTACGATCCTAGGACACGCTCTGTTGCGGGTGACGCCCAAGCGACGGAACATCTGTCCCGCCGCTATCGAGAAAATTGGATACACCCTGATCCTAACGCTGTCTAGGGAGCATTTGTTCTAGCGCATCAGGTGGAACGGCCGCTCCGCGGGCGTCGGATTTGGCCAAGGCTTCGGGCACGTCTAACTAAACGATAGTTGCTCGAGGGTACGATTGCTGTTCACTCGACCTGAGAGCATCCTACTCGGGATGCGCTTTTTGGTAGGGCTGACTGGCCCAGTCAGCCGCACTGGTAGATTAAGGCGCGTGTTGGCTCGAAGCTACGTTACCGAACGGCGGTCTGGGCCAGACCGCCCTACCTTTTGCGACTCCTGCTGTAGCGGTGCTATTTCTTGGCCAGGACGATGGGCGTCTGTTCGGCGTCAACGACTGCGGCGAAGAAATCCCTTAGTTCGGCATAGCGTTCCACGGGGACGACCATGTCGTTTTGTATAAACGAGCGGGTGAAAACGAATTGGGTTTCGGCTTCGTCGAAACGCGTAGTTGTCACGTAACTACCAAAGTCGGTTTCGATGATGGTTTCAGGTACGAACTCGTCCGGCGAGTATCCGAGCGGCGTGTAGATCTTGGCGGTCTCCTCCAGCATGCGAGCCCGTAAGCGGACGGGGAGGCTGCGTTTCGTTTCGCTGAAGGGATTGTCTACGATGCGCTCGAGGATGGCGGGCTTGAAGATCATGAGCACGTTTTGCATCTGCTTGGCGTAGCCTTTGAAGCCAAAGTCGATGGTGGTCTTGTAGCTGCGGTCTCCGAGAAGATCGTCCGACTCTTTGGTGACATTGATGACAGGGCTGGGATTGCCGTTGGCCGCGAAGCGATCGTTGATGGACTCGAGGTATTCCTTGCGGTTGAGGCTGTTGACCTTGCGGCGTTCGCTGACGGCGGATTGCCCGTAGCGCGTGGTCTCGATTCGCCCCATGAGGCCGGCATTGTCGAGGAGCTCTGCCAGAATGGTTCGCTCGGTCTTGTTCTCTTCCGGAGTGGTGAGCGGGAGTCGAACCAGGGGCTGGGGTGCCAGCTTGCCGACGATGGCGAGTCCGCCTTGAGCTTCGAAGGGAATCTCGCCGATGGGGCTGTTGTTCCAAGTGGGGTCGATGAAGAGAAGGCGGCCGAGGTTCTCGTCTTCGTAGACGGCGGGAGCGTCGATGGCGGAGTCGACTTGCACGGCGGTGATGCAGTGATTGAAATAGAAGGGGCCGGGCAGTTTTGAGTCGGCGTAGTCGTTGTCGGTCGCGTTGAGGGAAACGACGTAGGATTCGATGCCGACCGATTCGAGCAGGGCTCGCAGGAGGGTGGACTTGTCCTTGCAGTCGCCCCAGCCCAGGCGGAAGGTTTCGCTGGCTGGGCGGGGCGTGTAGCCGCCGCCGTTGCCGAGCTCGAGGGCGATGTGTTCGTAGTTGATGGCTTTGGCGTACTCGCCGAGGGCTTGAATCTTCTCCCAGTCGCTGGTGGCGTCTTGGGTGAGTTCCTTGGCTTTGGCGACGATCTCCTCGTTGGGCACGGCCATGGGGTCGGAGACTTCAACTTGGAAGGCGGCGAGGTCCTCCCAGGTTTCGAACTTGAGGCTGGAGAAGCGGAGGCGATGGTTTTCCGGTGGGGTGACGACGATTCTCATGTGCTCGCGGCGGGCGGCGGAGCTGGGGCTGTGGGGTTCCCACTTTTTGGAGAGGATGTTTTGGGCTTCCCAGGTAACGGAGTTTCCCGAGCGCGTTTTGGTGGGGGAGGCATCGAAGTAGGTTTGTTCAATGCTCCACCCTTCAGGCGCTTCGACGGTGATGCGGGAGAGCGCCACGGGAGCCGTGCTCTGGAATCCCCAGTAGTATTGGGTGAAGATGGTGGATTCGGTCGTCGTGTATTCATAAGCGAATACGTCGCCGGTGCGCGTTTCGTTCCAACCATCGACCGTGACGGTACGCGATTCGGTCTCGAGGGTGAGGTAGAATGAGTTGCTGCGCTCCTTTTCATCCGATTTCTTGTATTTGTATACGTCGCCGTTTTTGTGAAGCGTCCAGGCGTTGATCTTGGGTTTGGTTCCGGAAGAAGCGTAGTAGGAGCAGCTCGCCTTGGCCCGCCAGCGTTCTTGCAGATCGAGGATGCGGATGGCGTAGCGGACGTTTCTTTTGACCCTTCCGTTGTCGAGCACTTCGTAGAAGGCCTCGTCCCACAGGACTTCGAATGTTGGTTCCTCGCCTTCGCGTCGCGGGGGTTCCGGCAGCTCGACGGCTTGCCTTACCCAATCGGGCAGCTTTGGCTTCGCGCCAGCGGCGGTGGCCAAGCCGAGAATAGCGAACAGGATCGTTGCTCTAAACAGTAGCGATTGCATGGATACGCTTTAGCTTTGAGGCGAAGGGGGCTCTTCTTCTAGGGCGGCGCTTTCCTCGATTTTCTTCAGGGTGAGGGAGTGGTGGTCTTGAGCGAAAAGGTCGTCGAAGCTCTTTTTGATGATGGGGTACGCTTGCGGCGGGTAGGTGTCGCCTGAGAAGTCGAGGGTGCGGTGATAAACGATCTTGTTCTGAGTTTTGTTGAATGAGAGCTTAGGGCTGTAGCTCATGAAATGTTGTACCTCGAAAGGCCTAGGGGCGCTGGGCGCTTCGAGGGCGTAGCCATCGGGGAGCTTGATTTCGATTTCGGACTGTTCCCGATACTTGAAGTCGAAGAATATGAGTGTTTTGCGCTCGGGGCTGGGGAATTCCGGTTCGGCGTAGCGTTGCTCCACGTTTGGCTGGAAGAAGAGGCGGTCTCCCACGACTTCGGCGTAGTTGGGCAGGCTGATTTGGCAGGTGATCTTCAATTGCTTGAATGGGTCGTCCGCGTTTTCGATCACGATGTCCTCGAACTCTCCGTTGGGCCACATTTCGCTGAGGGCTTTCTTTAAGACTTCCTTTCGTTCGCTCTCGGAGCGTTCATCCATGATTTGCTTGAACGTCAGCCCGTGGTTGCCGTCTGCGGTTAAGGTAAGCGTGCCGGAGAGGTGTCCGTTTTCGCTGAGCGTCAAGTCTGCGTGGGCTGTAGCCTGGTTGTCCTCTGGTTTGGCGGCTTGGGTTTTGATGAGGATCAGCTCCTTCTTGTCGGGGACGAGAACGCCGACGTTGTCATGTATCCAGTCCAGCTGACCGAATGGGATGTATTTGGCACCGGGGTTGTGAAAGGTCCAGGTATCGCCGTTTTTGATGGCGACCAGCGAATGGGGCAGGGCGATGTCGACCTGCTCCATCATGCCGGTAAAGTTGTAGCGGCTACGGTCGGCGCAGAACGCGAGGCGGGCGTCGATGCCTTCGGCCCGCGCGAGGGCGCAGAACACGGTATTGATATTGAGAGGGTAGCCGAAGCCATTGGAAAGGGTTTTGCTTGCGGACCATTTCTCGTTGAGGTCGTCTCGCTGGTCGCTGGTCAGGCGATCCGCCTCGCCGTGGTAGGAGTTGATGAGCTGGGAGCGGCAGAAGTCGTAGAAGGCTTTCAGCTTTTCTTCTTGGGTCTTCTTGCCAGCGGCCAGCTCCTTGGCTTTCTCGCTTACCGTTTTGTCGTCCTTGGTATTGGAAAGCATTTCGCGGTAGAGGCGTTTTCCTTCGGTTTTCCAAAAGTCGTCCCCGTCACGGAGAGAAGTGACATTGTAGAAGGCGAACCAGGCTCGGGCGTCGCTGTCAGGCGCTTGGTAAGGCTCTTCTGGATACGCGTCCTGGTTCTTTAGAGTAATCTCGTAGAAGCCACCTTTGCCTTTCTCCATGGGTGCGCCGGCGCGGTTGGAGGCCCATTTGAAGCCGTCACCGCGATAGACGTAGGGTTTCATTTTCAAGTGGAGGTGACGGATGGGCCATTCTTCCTGAAAAGATACCTCGTCCTTGGGGATATAGTAGTTCTCGTTCATTATCTTGCGATATTTGTACTCGACGATGTCTCCGACCTCGACTTGGGGAATGGAGATCGTGGTGGAGCGCAGGGTGTCGCCGTTTTTGCGGCTCTCGGTTTGGGTGACGATATCTTTGTCCTCCACCTCGATGTAGCTGCCGTCGGGTTTGATGACGCGGGCATGGATGCCGGTGGCCTTGTAGTAGTTGTAGTACCAGAACTTGGTGCGGCGGGCTTGGTCGAGGGCGCTTTGGTCGTAGATTTTGGTGCGTAGGTGGTATTTTATGATGCGCTGGGGCAGGTAGCTTCCTCCTTCCAGCAAATCGTAGATGATCTCCTTATACAGTACTTCGGCTGGAGCGCTGGGATCGAGTTCGCATTCGGTGGCGGCGAGGTCTTCGGCTGAAATCTCGTCCCAGTTATAGGCGCGCGCGGCGGGAGAAAGAAGGAGGGTGAGGAATAGGGGGAGGGAGAAGCGAAACAGATAGGTAGAGACCTTTGGAAACATGACTTGGTATTTGGGGTTAGAGGATGGATTGCTACGATCTACGATACGAAATGCGTAGTAGCCACTAGGCGCAAGCTCTTGTTTGCTCTCGTAGGGTGAAGGGAGTTTCAGCTCGCGGTGGCGGAAGCAGGATGCTCCCGCTACTTCGGGGCAGCGGAGCCTAGCGGACGAGCTTGGGGCGGATGAAGCGCTCTTCGCCCTGCGGCAGTGGGGAAGCGGAGATGTGTTCCAGGACGGTCTCGGAGTCCTGCGAAACGGTCATTTCGAAATCGGACCAATTGATGAGATCTGACGAATATTCGAATTTTAGCTGTCCAGTGTTTTTGGAGAAGCGGTAGAGGGTGTAGACGGCATGAGCGCTGGCGTTCAGGTGAAAGCGGGGTCGATCAGGGATGGAGTTTTTATCGTCGGGGTCGCTACCGAGAAATTGTTCCATGAGGTCGCTGGCCCAATCCCCGTCTGAGTTGATGTCGGTGGCGTAACGTTTACCCTCGGTCTCCCAGTATTGTGGGGTTTCGAGTTCGGTGAGAGCTTCTAGTAGTTGAGTATCGAATACGGTATTGTCGCTTCGGTCGAAGATGCCGGAGCCGTGGTTGCCGAGGGTGCCGGTGTCCCAATAGAAGGGGATGAGTCCGAGCTCGTTGGCTTTTTCGGAAACGTAGTTGTGGTAGTAGGCACGGGAGGCTAGGTGGAGTTCGAGGTCGTCGCCGGTGAGGTGGCTGCGGCGGATGGCGGCGAATTCGCCGAGCAGCACGGGGATGCCGTGGTCGACGAATTTGCTTTTCATACGGCCGAAGAAGTCGTCGAGCAGGGCTTCTTCTCCCCAGGTGGCGTTGCGAGTGGGGTCGGTGGTGGAGTGGTAGTTGGCTCCCCAGTAGTAGGATTGTTTGCCCCAGCTTTCGTCTTGGGTCATGAGGGCGAAGTTGTAGGGGGTGTAGTAGTGGACTTCGACCATGAGGCGGTTGGGCACGGTATCGCTGGGGAGGGGGTCCATGAGTTGCTCGGTGCGCTCGATGTCGGTGATCGGGCCCTGTACGACGAGGGTGCGGCAGGCGTTGCGGCCGCCGGTGGCGCGGACGGTGTCGACGAAGGTTTGGTGGTAGCGGTCGAGTACGTCCATTTGCTGGGCGGTTTCGACGTGAGGCTCGTTGGCGCTGGCGAAGAGCAGGCGTTGGTCGAAGTCGCGGAAATGGGTGGCGATCTGTTGCCAGAAGGCGCGTTGCTTGTGGTTAACTGCTTCCTCTTGCTCAGGAGTCACGTTTCGCTCCAGCCAGCCGCCGTCCCAGTGGATGTTGAGCAGGATGTAGAGGTCGGCGTCGACGCAGTACCGCACGACTTCCTCGACGCGGGCGAGCCAGACGGGGTCGATCTGCGCGGTGGCGGGATCGGAATACTGGTTCCAGCTGCAGGGGATGCGGATGGCTTGGAATCCGCTTTGCTTCACGAGTTGTATCAGCTCTTTGGTGACGATGGGATTTCCCCATATCGTTTCGCCGGTGAGGGGGTCCGGGGTGGCGCCTTCCCACCAGGTGGCTTCCATGGTGTTGCCGAGGTTCCAGCCTGCTTGGATTTGACCCGCGATCTGGGGGGCCACCTTTTCCATGCCGTCGTATTCGGGAGCGATGGGATCCGTATTGTAGTTTGGATACGGCGATTCGTCGCTTTGGGCCCAAAGGCTGGCAGCAAGGGAAAGGATAGCAGCGAGGGCGAGTAGGGTGGGGGTGCGGGGTAGCATTTTGGGGTAGGGTAATGAAGCTGAGGAAAATCGCGGCGCGAGGCCGCTTCCCACGCTTAATCGAGGTGCACGATGCCGCGGCGGATGGCGGTGACGGCGGCTTCGGTGCGGTCTTGGACTTCGAGTTTGGCGAAGAGGGTTTTGAGGTGTGTCTTTACGGTGTCGATGGAGATGTAGAGCGAGTGGGCGATCTCCTTGTTGCTGCGCCCTTTGAGCAGGGCTTCGAGGACTTCGCGCTCGCGCTCGGTGAGGGCTTGGCGGGGCGAGCTTTCGCTCAGGCGATTGGCGATGAACTCTGGCAGGACTTGCTCGCCGGCTTGCACGCGGCGGATGGCTCCGCAGATTTCCGCGATCGACATGTCTTTGAGCAGGTAGGACTTGGCCCCGGATTGCAGGGCAAGATGGATATCCTCGTCGCAGTCGAAGGTGGAGAAAACGATGACTTTGGCGGAGGAGTCGATGCGGCAGATCGACATGATCGCCTCCACGCCGCTCATGTTGCCCGGCATGCGAAGGTCCATGAGAATGACGTCTGGGCGAGTGACCTTAAAGAGCTCGAGGGCAGCCTCGCCGCTTTCGGCTTTGCCGGCGACTTCCATGTCCGGCTGGCTCTCCACGATGGAGACCATGCCCATGAGCATAGACGGGTGGTCGTCTACGAGCATTACGCGGATTTTCGAGTTCTCGGACATGGCTGCAGCGGTGGAAAAGGGGGCCAGTATAGCAGTTTGGCGGAATATTGGCACGTCACCCGATGGGGTGAAAGTGGATTCAACCAGCGAAGCGGACGGAAATGCGGGTTCCGGTGCCCGGGGCGCTGTCAATGCGCAGGGAGGCTCCGATGTGGTCGGCTCGCTCTTTCATGCCGACCAGGCCGAAGCTGTTGGACTTGGCGTGGCTGGAGGCGGGATCGAATCCGATGCCGTCGTCGGCGATGGCGATGTTGATCTCGTTGCTCGTGAAAGCGATGTCGAGGCGCACCTGTTTGGCCGACGCGTACTTGGTGGCATTGGTGATGGCTTCCTGCCCGATGCGTAGGAGGTTGTTTTCCACTGCGGTGGAGAGGCGTCGGCGGGGACCGTCGACCTTAACCTTGGCGGCGACGCCGGCTTGTTCCGTGAGCTGGTGCAGGATGGCGGTAAGGGCCTCGGGAAGGTCGAACTTTTCTAGGATCTGGGAGCGCATGTTCCAGATGGAAGTGCGGGCTTCGCCGAGGGAGGTGCGCACGATTTGGTGGGCGTTGTCGAGGTGCTTGAGCAAGGCTTCGTCGCCCTCGGGGCAACGGTTCTTGGCGAGCTCCAGCTGGACGGAGGTGGCTCCCAGCCCTTGCGACAAGGTGTCGTGGATCTCGCGGGCGAGGCGGTTGCGTTCCCGGAGGATGGCGGTGAACTCCGCTTCAGCCATTTCGCGCTGGCGGGCTTGCTCTTTGAGGCGGCGCTGGGCGGCGAGGTAGATTGCGAGAGCGGCAAGGGTCGCGAGGGACAGCAAGGCCAGTAGCAGCCAGACGACGGTTTCCCGATCCCAGAAGGGCGGGGCTTGCAGGACCTGCAGGTCGGAGGCGGAGCGGATAAGGAGCTCGAAGCTCTGAGGAGTGAGGCTGCCGCTGATGTTGTCGGTCTGGTACGGTACGACGGAGCAGATGCCGGTGACGTTGAGCAGGGAACCGACGGCGGGCAACGAAGACGGCGATATCTCTCCGCTAATGAGGGTGGCGGCGGTGACGTTGTTCTGGGAGTCCTGCCATTCGAAGCGAAGGGCAACGCCGTCGGGTTGCGGGCGCTTGTCGGTGAGGATGCCTCTGAAGCGGACGAGGTCGGCGTCGTGCTCGAAGGCGTCGGCGTAGCGCTCGAGGATGCGTGGCTCAGCGGCTGTGCTTGCTCCCTGGATACGAAATTCTGCGTCTTCCAAGGCAGGCGAGTAGGCGTCGCTCGCCAGGAAGCCCGCTATGCTGAGTTGGCTGTGGGGTGGTGGCGCCGGCAGTTGCTCGGTAGCGACTCGGATGGCGCGGGTGCGGTCGCGGATCCAGAGGGACTCGCCGGGGATGGCGTGCAGGAGGGCGCCTTGGATATGGACGCGATGATGGTAGTCGATGTTGGGATAGAATTCGAGCAGGGAGCTGATGGCGGCTGGTTCGCTTTGGAAAGGGGGAGTTTCCGGGCGGGACTCGATGGTGATCTCTCCCTCTGCGGGAATGAGAAGGGCGGGCTGGATGAATTGGCGGTTGCGGTTGTGCTGGTTGACGCAGATGGCGCGGAAGCGGATTTGGGCGTCGATAAGGCTCTCGGGGTCGGTGGCGAACTGGGCTTGCACGCTGATGCGCTCCTTGCCGTAGGCCAGTTCGATGAGAGAGGATTTTCCGTCGGGCAGGCTGTCGTGGTCGGCGACGCGGCAGCTGCGCACGATGCCGTAGGTTTCTACCCAGCGGGAGTCGAGACCGCCGGCGCTCAGGTCCGAAAGGGTGACGGGAAGGGGGGCTGGGAGTTCGCCCTCGCCGAGCTGGTCGACCGATTCGATTGACAGGAAAGGAGCGTAGCCACCGGGGTCGGTGCTCCCGCGGACCCGAACGCGTTGGCCGGCTTTGACGGGAGCGATGGGGGGCTGGAGGTCGACGGCGTAGAGGCTGTCTCCGCGGTCGTCGACGAGGACGAAGGCCTGGTGGTAGGGCTCGACCCGCCCGAGGACCACTCCTTCGATTTCAACGGGCAAGGCCTGGGAGGCTTGCTCGACAGAGAGGGCGCGCACCTCGAAGGCGGACTGCAGGGGGGCGGTTTGAGGGGGTGTTTGGCCGACAACGGGAGCGATGGTCGCGAGGGCGAGGCTGGAGGCTAGGACGCGAAACCCCGCTTTAGAACGGGGCCTGATGGGGCGATCAGGAAGGGAACGGTGACGCTGGGTAGCCATCGCGGGAGACCTTGTGAGGGAGCCGGCCTCATGGCGAGAGCGAGTTTTGTCGAAAACGAGATCTTTCGACCTCGGGGGATGAGGGCTTGAATGTGGATTGCGGATGGGCGGAGCGGGTTGGCTGTGGATTTGACTCCGGGCTTTGCGGAGGCAATGTCGATTGACTGAAGATGGAGGAAGTGAGGTGAGGGGTAGGTGGAAAGTTCGAGGGTTCCTGGGCGCTTTTTCGCTGCTCGGGCTGGCGTTCTTTTTTTGGCCGAAGAGCCAGCCCTCCTCGAGCGTCGTAGAGCCTGTTCCGGATGTTCCGGCGGCTGTCTACTCCGAACCTATTGCAATCGGAGGCGCGCGGGACGCGCCGGCTAAGGGATTGGCGAGTCCCTCGTTTTTGGGAGAAGCAGCCGCGCTTTTGGAGGAGCGCGTTTCGCCTCGCGGTGACGAAGGGCTTGAGCTGCTGGAGCAATTGTACGCGGTGCCGGGACTGGCGTATCCGGTGCGGGTCGAGCAAACGGTCTCGAGGGATCCCGCTACGGGAGAGGTCCAGGTGCTTGATCGCGTAGAGATGGCGGCCGACCGTTTGATCGGGCGTTTCGAGGACGGGTTGGAAGCAAGTGAGCTGCAGCGGCAGCTTGCTGGCTTGGGCATGGTCTTGGGGCGTCGATTGATAGGTGGAAACGTTTTCGAGATACTGCTGCCTTCTGGGGGATTGGATGACGTGCCTGAAGGATTGAGGGTCGCTCGGCAATCAGCGATGGCAGAGGATCTCGTGTATTTGGAACCTGACTACATGGTCCATGCCATGGTGGATCCAAGCGATCCCAGCTTTGCGGACGGAAGTTTATGGGGGCTTCGCAACGAGGGCCAAGAGGAAGGGGTGGCAGATGTCGATATCGACGCTCCCGAAGGTTGGGCTTTGCGCTCCGATGCGAGCGAAGTGGTGGTGGCGGTGATCGACACGGGAATCAACTATTTGCATCGGGACCTTGTATCCAATCTTTGGGTCAATGCCTTGGAAATTCCGGGTAACGGGATCGACGACGACGCAAACGGGTGGATTGACGACGTTTACGGAATCAACGCGGTTGCGGGGACGGGCGACCCGTTCGACGACAACGGGCACGGAACGCACTGCTCGGGTACGCTGGGCGCCCAAGGGGACAATGGGGAAGGGATCGTCGGTGTGGCTTGGGATGTGCAGCTGATGGGGCTGAAGTTTTTGTCTTCGAATGGAGGCGGTAAAACATCGGACGCGATCGTTTGTATCGAGTATGCCCTCGCGATGGGAGCGGACCTGTTGAGCAATAGCTGGGGTGGCGCGGGCTATTCGCAAGCCTTGCGCGATGCGATCGCGGTGGCTGAGGAAAATGGGGTCGCCTTTGTGGCAGCTGCAGGAAATGCCGCCTCGGACAACGACCAGGCTGCTGTTTACCCAGCGAGCTACGATTTGGACAATGTGGTGTCGGTCGCATCGGTCGACCGTCGAGGGGATCTGTCGGCGTTTTCCAACTACGGTCTGGATTCGGTGGACCTAGCGGCGCCGGGAACGGATATTTTGTCCTCATGGATTGGCGGAGAGGATGCTTACCGAAAAATCAGCGGGACCTCTATGGCGACCCCGCATGTGAGTGGAGTTCTTGCATTGCTCTTGGTTGAGTATCCAGAAAGTGGATTAGATGAGCAATTGAGGCGCTTGTTCTACGGAGGGAAGCGTTTGGCGACCCTTGAGGATCGGGTGGGTTTTGGCGTGATGGCGAATCTAGCGGGCTCGCTGCAGTTGGCGACGGCTCCGCAGCCTCCGGTGTTTGTTGAGCGCCTTCCGCGTTTTGCCTATCAAACTGAGGGAAGCGACTGGGAGGCTTCTGTCTTGGTGGAGAGCGAGTTTCCGGTGAGCTACGAGTGGTTTCGTGAGGGAGTCAAGTTGGCCGGGCAGCAGGAGTCCCGCTTGGGTCTGACGAACCTGCAAGCGGCAGATGCTGGTGTGTATTCGGTGGTGGCGCGCAACCAGGATGGCGAGGCGAGAGGCCGTGTGCAATTGCAGGTATTGGAGGTGGACGAAGGCTTGGCCGAGGCAGTGGATGCTCCATTCTTGGAAGTTTACAGCTATGGAGATGCGAAGTGGAATCGCTACGCTTTCGATTCAGTTTTGGGAGCGGACTGTATTCGCTCGGGCGAGATAGGCGATGACGGGCAGTCTTCGGTCTTCACAGAAGTGATGGGCCCGGCCCGGGTGTCTTTCAGTTGGCGGCTTTCGGCGGAGCGTTACTGGGACTACGGCAGCTTCTGGGTGGATGGAGCGGAGAATGCGAGTTTGCGGGAAAATGGTGAGTGGGTTCAACATTCGGTTTCCTTGACGGAGCCACGCCGTTACCGCCTCGAGTGGCAGTATTGCAAGGATCGATCGACGAGTTCGGGGCAGGATGCCTTGTTTTTGGACGAGATCGAGATTGGGTCCTTGGAGGAGGGGGCCCCGCTCATCTTGCAGGAGCCGGTAGGAGGGGTCGTCGGAACCGGGGCCAGCTACCAGCTCTCGGTGGAGGCTCTGGGCGGCGAGCTCGAATACCAGTGGTTTAAGGACGGGGTGGCCCTAGAGGGCGCAGTCTCGGGAAGCCTGGCGTTTTTCTCTGTCTCCTCCGAGGATGCGGGGATCTATACGGTGATAGTGTCCAATCCTTTTGGCGATGTCACGAGTCGCGGAGCTCGCATCGAGATCGCTGATATCCCAGTTCGAATTTTGTCGCAGCCTGAAAACGCTAGTGTGTCGGCAGGCGAACGCGTGGTGTTTGAGGTCGAACTGGAAGGGTCGCTTCCGTATTCGGTTGAATGGTACAAGGACGACGTGGCGCTTGCTGGGGCGGACTCTCCTCGGTTGACGATCGCTGTGGTGGGCGTTGCGGATGCCGGCGAGTACTTTGCGAGGGTGAGTAACGCGTCCACTCCGGTAGCGGTTGAAACCAATGTCGCGACTCTGGAGGTCAGGGAGTTGAGTCTCGCTCCGCGCTTTGTCAAGCAACCGCAATCAGGGTACTGGAAAAATGGTGACACGCTGTTTTTGTCTGCCGCGGTGGAGGGATCGTTTCCGTTTACGTATCAGTGGTTCAAGGACAGCGTTGCGGTTCCGGGAGAAGTGGATCGAGTTTTAAGTCGGGAAGCGGTCGTGGAATCGGACGGTGGCGTCTATCGCCTGCAGGCGCAGAATGCCTTTGGGACGGCCTTGAGCGCGGAGGCGGAGGTGCTCGCGCTGGGCGATCTGGGCGAGGCGATCGACTTGCCGGAGTTGGAGTGGAACGTCGAAGGCGCGGGTTACTTCTTCGCTCAGGAGGAGGTGGCGCGCGATGGAATGGACGCTTTGGAGTCAGGAGGGGGCCGCAGCTTTTTTGGCACGCCCGTTTCGCTTTGGGCGGAGATTGAGGGGCCCACCAACTTTTATGCCTTTTGGAGGGAAGAGTCCTCTGCGATCCCGTCTACGGTGCGGCTTTTTGTCGATGGTGAAGTGATGTCCAGCCTGAGCGCAGGAGCGGATTGGCACGAGGCGCGCGCATGGGTTCCGGAAGGACGCCATTTGGTGAGTATCGAAGGCTTGCTGGAGCTTGGGAGTACGGTGTGGATCGATCAGGGCAGGCTTTCTGCGGCTCCAGCGTTTTGCTCGCAGTCAGAGTCGCTGGCGCTCGAGCAGGGTCAGGACTCCCTTTTGGCCGCGGAGGCGCGGGGAGCGGGGACGCTTGCCTATCAGTGGTATCGGGATGGGGTAGCGATTCCTGGGGCGGTCGAAAGTAGCTATCCGGTCTCGAGTTCAGATCCAAGTTCAGTGGGGAGATACTTTGTGGTCGCCAGCAACGCCCATGGATCGGCGCAGAGCGCTGATATGCTCGTGCGAGTTTTCGACTCTTTGGCTGCCGAATGGGGTGACGATTCGGTGTCGCTGAATTTTGGAGACAGCTCCGCATGGCAGGGAACGGTGTTGGATAATGGTGAGGTCGCCTTGCGGAGCCTTGGGGATGGGGAAATGGCCGTTCTCACCGCGGAAGTAACAGGTCCGGGAACGCTGGTATTTGATCTTGGGATACGCTCGCTTGTAGGGTTTCCGTCTCTCGGCCTGATTGTTGATGGCAGGCGTGTCGGTTACTACAGTGATTCTATCGATAAGCAAAAGGAATTGAGTCTGAAGCGTCGGGCTATCTACTTGAGTGAAGGTGTCCATCAAGTCGAATGGAGGTTCGCGAGGGGAAGCGCGTCAGGTGCTTTGGGGGCGGCGGTGGCATACCTCGACAACGTAAAGTTGCTCGAGGAGCCGGTGTTTGCTAAGGATCCGCGAGACACTCGGGTAGTGGAGGGAGGTGCCGCGAGTCTTAGCGTTTCGATGGTGGGGGCGGGACCCTTTGCCTATCAATGGTTCAAGGACGGAGTCGCTCTGGCAGGGCAAAAGTCTGCCCAGCTGCAAATATCCGGAGCGAATGAAGCGACTGCCGGTCTCTACCACTGCGTCGCAAAAAACGAAGAAGGATTTTCTGCAGCTTCAGCCGCGGCGGAAGTGACGGTTATCCTGGGCTACTACGATGCGCTTGGGCTCGACTTTGGCCGGGTGGTGTTGGGCGGCGAGAAATGGGAGCCCGTTCTAATTGAAACGCCAGTAGGACAGGGCGCTCTGGCGCTCGCAGTGGCTGAGCGCGATTCGTTGAACGCGCTGGCATTCGATATCGAGGTGGCGCAGGGGGGACTTCGCGCGTTGGAATTTTGGATACGGGCTAGCGACATGGGAGCCAATAGCTTGCTGCAAGTCTACGAGAACAACCAACGGCATATTGATATTTTGGAATCCGATGACTGGCAGCGAGTTGTTATTCCGTTGAGCAAGAGCGGGACGAATCGTCTCTCCATTAGTTTGCGCCAAGGTTCGGAGTGGGAGCTCCGCGATCCGGAGGTGGCATTGGCGGGCTTTCGGTTGATGGAAGAGCCGGTGGTTTCCCGCCCGGCTCGCGCTGGAGGGATCTACTGGGGGGATTCCCATATGTTCTCGGCCGAAGTGGTGGGAAACCTTCCGTTCACTTACCGGTGGTCCAAGGCCGGACAGACGCTAAGAACTGGAAAAACGGGTAGTAACCAGATTCGCTACGTCGTTCCGCGGCTGAACGACGAGGTCGAAGGAGTTTACGATCTGGTTGTGGAAAACGATGTTGCAGTGTCCGAAACCCTTTCGCGAGAAGTACGGCTTTTGAGCGCGGACTTCGGTGGAGCTGTGGGGTGGTCGGGCACGAGGCTCCGGAGTTATGGGGATACGCTTTGGGAGCTGGATGAAGGGGAGTCGCTGGTGGGAAGTAGATCCCTGAGCGTGGGGAGCTTAAGCCCGCTTGAGTCGAGCGAGCTGGTCTTTGACTTGAAGGGTCCGGGAGTGTTCTTGATGAATTGGAAATTGGACTCGCCCAGCGGAGTGGACGAATTGTCGATCACGGGTGGGGGCAAGTTGCTGAGAGGGCTTTATTCGTCTTCCGACTGGGTTCCCTATGAACTCTTCGTTCCGGAAGCGTCGTTCCAGTTTCGTATCCAGATGTTGAATCGCGATGGGGCGGGCACCCAGGGAGGCCGGGCTTGGGTGGATGGCTTGCGTTTTCTCAAGTTTGGAGGCGAAGGGTTTTACGATTGGTCGACTCGGGTGTTTGCGGAGAGTGGACTGGACGAGGCGGAGCGTGGACTGCGAGGGGATCCGGAAGGAGACGGTCTGCCGAATTTGGCCGAGTATGCCTTCGGCTTCGATCCCTTGTCCGCGGAGGTCTTTCCGACACCCCGTATCGAGAACGGGTTGGTGATCGTCGAGTTTCCCTTGCAGTCGGAGGCGGTGGATACGGGATTTGCTTTGGAGGTGAGCCGGGATTTGGCGACTTGGTATCCGTTGCGTAGCCAGTACGATCTGACGCAGGGAGACGGTCAAAGCAGCGTGCAATTGTTGCAGCTGCTGACGGAAGAGGAATTGCGGGACGGCCTTTTCGTGCGTTTGGCGATCTACTACTTGCAAGCCGACGAGTAGGTTCTTTGGAAGAATCTTTTGCCGGTTCGTAAGCTGAGGTTCAGGGGCAAGTCTTGTGGTCGAGCGCGGGTGGGAGAACGAACTCGTGTGGTGTCATGGTAGTTCCTTGCCTATTTCCAATCTGCAATACTTCCGCGGGAAACGCCCTTGCGTCGTGATTAACCGGTCTCCGATCGCGACGCAAGGTCGCTTCCTACAAGATGTATTGAATCGTAGCGGGTACATTCCCCGCAGCTTGCTGCCTCGGTCACTCCGAGGCGGCAAAACTGCGACCTTTCACGCTGCGCTGAAAAGGCCCGTAAGCCTCATAGGCTTGGGTGTTTTTTGGTTCTATGTATCCATTACGTTGATATGATAGGTTGGGGGACGCATGGGGACTCGGGGAAAGTCGAGGGCTTAGCTGTGCGGGTAGGGCGGCTCGATCCAGTTGCTGGCCGCTAGCGGAGGGGCGTAGATGGTGGAGATTATATATCCGTTCCACAGCGCGACGCGGTCGCTTGTAAAGACGAATGAGGAGACAGAATTCGAAACAGTCCAATAATACATTAGCCTTTTCTGAGTAGGGTTGCAGCTTGCTGCAGACCGCAGTGCAGATCCGTTCCACAGCGCGACGCGGTCTGGACCAAGGTCCAGGCCTACAAAAACTCAACGTATTGGGCAGTTTCTTAGAAACGGCGCAGGGAAGACGGCATTCGCCGTTCGCGATCGATATGAAGTTCAACCAAAAAAAGACGATTCGGACCCTCGGTGGCGGCTTCGTTCTCTTGGGAATGGTTTCTCTAGCGCGGGAGGGCAGGTCGCATCCCTGCGCTTACTCACGGCGGAACACGTTTTGATGGCGTTTTGTAATAGATAATTGAATACTTTGTGGTTGCTCTCTTGGGTGCGGGGTTGCTCTCGAGATCGACAATTACTCGGTTGCTTCGAGCGACGAGGACTGCGAGAGTGGCGGCATGAGCAGGCACATTTGCATTACGGGATGCACGAAGGGCTTGGGTAGGGCCTTGGTGGATTGGTTTTTGGAGCATGGGTGGGCGGTCAGTGGCTGCGGCCGAGACGCGGACGCGATTCTCGAGCTGGTGGACAGCAAGCCGCGTGACAGGGTGCACTTCGAGCGGGTGGACGTCACGGATGACGCAGCGGTCGGGCTGTTCGCCGCCGAGGTGGAAGCTACTTTGGGAACGCCTGAGCTGCTGCTCAACAATGCGGGTATCATCAATGCGAACGCTCCGCTCTGGGAAGTCCCGGCCAAGGAGTTTTCGCAGGTGGTGGACGTCAATATCAAGGGGGTCGCCAACGTGCTACGCCACTTCGCGCCCATGATGATCGCCAAGGGGCGCGGGGTCATGGTGAACCTGAGCTCCGGTTGGGGACGTTCGACCTCGCCGGAGGTGGCTCCCTATTGCGCCACGAAGTGGGCGGTCGAGGGGCTCAGCCAAGCGATGGCCCAGGAGCTGCCGGCGGGGGTGGCTGTGGCGGCGATGAACCCCGGCATTATCGACACTGCAATGTTGAGGAGCTGCTTCGGCGAAGGCGCGAGGGGCTACGGCAAGGCCAGCGACTGGGCGATGCGGGCAGGGCCTTTTCTCAGCGAGTTGGACGCGTCCTGCAACGGCCGCCAACTCACGGCGCCGTGATCTCGTTTGTGGAGTGAAAGCGCAATTGTGAGCGCCAGGCTGGCTTGGCGCTTTTCGAGCTATCGGAGGGATTTTCATTATGACTAAGAATTGTTTGTATGGGCTGCTTACGCTCCTTGTTTCGCTGCTGATGTCGGCCTGCGGTGGCGGGCGCCAAGATGGGGTATTGCTGGTGGGGACGGAGGCGACTTATCCGCCCTTCGAAATGACCAACGAGGCGGGCGAGATCGTAGGCTTCGACATCGACTTAATCAAAGCCATCGCGGCGGACCAGGGCTTGTCCTTGGAGTTTCGCGATATGGATTTCGATTCCCTCGTGCCGGCGGTGCAGGGCGGGAATATCGACATCGCGGCCTCTGGCATGTCCATCACGCCGCTGCGCCTGCAGCAAGTGGCCTTCACGGATCCCTACATCGAGGCGGGCTTGGTGGTCGCGGTTGGACCTCAGGCGACGAAGGTGAGGGGAGTGGACGACCTCAAAGGACTGCGGATTGCGGTGCAGCAAGGAACCACCGGCGCCGCGAAGGCGGAAGCGCTGCTGGCAGCTAAAAGCGTGGGAAGCGTGAAGTATTTCCCCAACGTCTCGGTGGCCATGATGGAGCTGCTGAACGGGGGCGTCGACGCGGTGATCAATGACAAGCCGGTGACCGAGGCCTTCGTGGCGAGGCATCCGGGCAAGATCAAGATCGTGGGCGATACGCTAGCCAGCGACCAGTACGGCTTTGCCTTGGCCAAAGGGCGGGAGGAGCTCTTGGCCAAGCTGAACGCCGGCCTTGCCAAGGTGAAGGCGGACGGAACCTGGGACCAGCTTTCTGCCCAGTACTTCGGAGATGCCGCCGAGTAATGCTGACGGACTTTTTCCAGCATTTGGCGGGGAGCTTTCCCGCCTTGCTCAAGGGGGCGATTTACACGGTGCTGGTAGCCGTGCTCTCCATGAGCCTGGGCCTGTCCTTGGGCTTGTTCGTCTGTCTGGGCAAGATCTCGCAAAGGCGTTGGCTGCGTGTCCTGTGTTCTGGATACATCGACGTGTTTCGCGGTACGCCCCTGCTGGTGCAGATCCTTTTCATCTACTTCGGTTTTCCCAGCCTGCTGCAGCAAATTTTCCAGCAGCCGTTTCCTTTCAATCCCCTGGTGGCCGGCACCGTCGCTTTCACCCTCAACGCCGCCGCCTACATCGCGGAGATTTTGCGGGCCGGGATCGCCTCCCTAGGTAAGGGGCAGCTCGAGGCGGCGGAGTCGCTGGGGCTGAGCTACTTCCAAGCCATGCGATGCGTCATCCTGCCGCAAGCCCTGCGGCGCATGATCCCGGCCCTCGGAAACGAGTTCGTGACGCTGCTCAAGGACACCTCGCTGCTGTCGGCCATCGCGGTCACGGAAATCGTGAAGGAAGGGCGACTCTACATTTCGCGAACTTACGCGGCCTTTCCGACCTACTTCGCGATCGCCTTGCTCTACTTCGCCCTGACCTTCGTGGCGACGCGCCTCTTCAACCGCTTGGAGGAAAGGTTCAAGATCCATGATTGAGATCCGAGGTCTGAGCAAGAGCTTCGGCGACTTGCAAGTGCTGCAGGGAGTGGACTTCTCGGTGGCGAGCGGAGAAGTGGTCTGTTTGATCGGTCCCTCCGGCTCCGGCAAAAGCACGCTGCTACGTTGTATCAACCTTCTGGAGACGCCCGATGGCGGAGAAGTGTTGCTGCGAGGGAAATCCTACCAAGCCTTGCCCAAGGAGAGGCGTGAGCTGCGCAGCGAAGTGGGCATGGTGTTCCAGCACTTCAACCTGTTTCCGCATCTCACGGCGCTGCAGAACGTGATGCTGGCTCCCTCCAAGGTGCGCAAGCTAGAGAAGGCTCCGCTCCGCGAGCTTGCGATGAAGCTTTTGCGACAAGTCGGACTGGCGGAAAAGGCCGACGCCTTTCCCGGCAGGCTTTCGGGCGGACAAAAGCAGCGGGTGGCCATCGCCCGGGCCTTGGCCATGCAGCCCAAGGTCATGCTCTTCGACGAGCCAACCTCCGCCCTCGATCCGGAAGTGGTGGGGGAAGTGCTGGCGGTCATGAGGCAGCTCGCCCGGGAGGGCATGACCATGGTGGTGGTGACGCACGAGATAGGCTTCGCCCGCGAAGTGGCGGACCGCGTGGTATTCATGGCCGATGGCAAGATCGTGGAGCAAGGCCCCGCCCGCGAGTTTCTCGCCCAGCCTCAGTCGCAGCGAGCCAAGGTCTTCCTCGGTTCCGAGCTGAAATAGGCGGCGCGGTACGCGAGGTCCCAGACCATCGAACCTTTTACGAGTCATCGAAGCTGGGGCAGTCGCTCCGCGAGCGCTCATTTCGCAAGCTCCTGCGCGGCTGCAATACCAAGGAAAAAATACTCCAGGCGCTGCGTCCATCCGCCACTCAAGTGCATCCTCTCGCTCCGCATCGTAAAACAAGATTGTAGGGTTGGCACTCGTCGCCGCACCGCGTCGCTTCGATCCCGACTTTCCTCGAAGGTTTCATCCCCCCGAAAGGCAGGCAGCGCGAGCTGACGTTGGGACCGAATCGCAAAGGCTGCATAGGCCTCCCTGCGGGGTCTAGAACCGATGGCTTCCCCTTCGTTGACGGGCTAAGCGCAAAGTCAATCATTTGCACCGTAGATCCACTTAATTAGCCTTGTGCCAGATCCGGTATCCGACAAGATGCCAAACCGTGCTTCCAACAAAATATCCAAATTCCCCAAAAGTGCATATGACCCAAAAAGTGCGCATAACCACGGCTATAGCCGGATATTCTACCCGCTTAACGGTTGGAAACCGCACATATCATCAGTGATGATATGTGGCGCAAAACTACATAGAATACTACTGATGCTAAATAATTTATTCAGTAAATCATTGGCATTCCATGCATTATTAATCCCACTGGCAGCAGTAATAACTGATCTTGGGCTGATGTTTATCGATAGATTCGACTTTAGGGCCATTCCAGTAGCAGTGATAGCAACTCCATTTTTCTACATTATCCTAACCGTACCTGCACTCTTGCATGGTGGCGTTTATTGGTCGTTCAATTGGATTAGGGTTAAGAACCCAATTGTGGCTTTGTTTTTTACGGTTTCAGTAGCTACTGCCATTTACTATGTGTGGCTTAATTCTTGGGGAGGACGTTTGAGAGATGAATTAGCCGAAGCAACCAAAGTCATGGCATTTTCCTCGCTCGTCGTCAGTTCAATCGCAACTTTCAAGATAAAGGAAAATGCATAACAAGACGCAGACAACGTCGGCAAACGCCCGCTACTTTGATTACGAACCCATGAAATCCAACCACCCCAGTAACCTTAACCTTAGCTTGAGCCGCCGCGTCTGAGCTCGACGTTGTCAAAAAATGAGTGTCCCAAAGCACATATTTATCGATACTAGCATCTTCGATCAGTTCGCTTTCAACTTTGACTCTCCGAGGGTTAAGCCATTTGCGGACGCTCTGCCTATTCTAGATCTTACCTTGGTTGATCCTGACCCCATCTTCAGAGAAAGAACTCGTCACCTAAAAGAACGAGTTGAAACTATAATTCACTCTATTGAAAAGATCGAAAAGACTCTTCCCTTAATTGCATCTTTAGAAAATTGGCCTTCGACCGGTTATTTCCATTCGTATAAAATTCGACAACTCATAAACGGGTCAATGGAAGACTTCCTATCCAAAATGAAGTATGTGAAGATTGGATATGAAGGCATCAACATTGGCAAGATCATGACTTGGTATGAACAAGGCATACCGCCATTCGGAAAAGGAAAGAAAAACAAAGAATTCCCAGATGCACTGTCTATCGCCATACTGGATCGCTTCTCCACGAATCAGTCATGCGACATAGCCGTCATTTCCAACGATTCAGACTTTGAGAAAGCCTGCTCCAGGCGGACCAACCTTCTCTACTACCCTTCTCTTGCAGCCTACCTGCAAGTTCATCAAAGCGAATCAGAGCGAGTTCGTATCATTCAGGAGTGGGCTGACGAGAACGAGGGCGCTTTCGACGAACTGATTGAAGAGCAATTGGGGAATCTAGAATATGAATTCGACCAGTACGTTCAAGGTGAGATAAACGACCCATCACTTGATCATGTGTCTATCTCTGAGCTTTATGTCGTCGGTTTAGCCGAGAAGGAATGCACAGTTTCGTTCGAAGTGGAGATTGGTTTCACAGTCAATGCAGAGTACGAAGACGAAAGCGATTTTGAGTATACTCCGGAAGGCGAACCCATAGGACCTGTATCCCATAGCGGCATGATTTCAAGCACTGTTGAGGGATCTGCACTAGCCAAGATCTCATTCGATCCTAAAAACAACAAAGCAATTGGAGTTACGTTCGTAGAACTAGATCTACCCACAGTATTGGTACCGGTAAGCGAATTATGGTAGAAGACAACGTGGCAGCCCATACAACTCCGGCCAGCGCTCCCCGCTGAACTACGCGTATGGCTTTCACGTTGGCAGAAAATTGAATACAGATGAAACTAAGCCATAGCGTCAGTGGAGCACTTAGAAAGTTCGCATACTTCCTATCCAGCGGGACGCACTACAAACTCGAAGGAATCGAATATCTTGACCTCTACGGAGATGAGCCAAGTGCGATCGAGATGGCTTACGCTATCTTCGCGAATGTACTCGAAGTCGACGAAGAAGGAACGGTTCTAAACGCAAAGTACGCTGAAGAAAGAGCAACGAATTACATCCGGTCGTATTGTGACCCGAAATTCGAAGTCGAGCCACCATACGAGGATTGGGAGATCGAACTACACTAATGATTGAATATCCCAACCAAGCATCGCATACAATGTCGGCAAACGCTCGCCTCTTTTGTAACGAGCGTATCCAAAATCACCTCAACCCTAATGGAACCTCAACTGAAGCCGCCATCGTGTGGATTTGACGTCGAAGAATGAATTTAGATTGGGCAGAGCTTTTGTGTAAGATCAACGACATGTTCGTTAATCTCACTCGCGAGAAGATTTTCAAGAAGGAAACGAACGACTTTAAGAAGCACGTAAGATCGTGCCTAAAATTAAACGACGAAAGTGATTGGAACTACATTCTCGCCTCAGAAGACATTCTGGAGGATTCAAACGCTGCCATTCAGAACTTCCTAAAATTTGGCATTAGCGGCCCAACTAAGTATGACGAGTTGGGAGAAAAGTATTTGAGACTTTATGGCCTACTCAACGCGGTATACCTGCAGCAAAATGCCCTGCTTAGCTTGGCGAAGTTCTTTCAGCATCCAAATTATTCCAAAATGAGAGAAGACTTAGAAAGTCTTCAAATCAGGCGTATCAGAAATCAACTGGGGGCTCATAGTGTAGATTTCTTCGAGGAAGAAGGGTTCCCGAATAGAGCCTTTGTTCCAGTTCGGATCTCCTTAGAAGACTTCCATGTCGAGTTCTTTGAGCACACTAAGGATGAGATGCATAAAGCAGACTTAAAAGAATCGATTGAAGAGCATCTAAAACTAGCATCACACGTATATCTGGACGTGATTGAGAAGTCCATTAGGACCATTTACAAAAACAACCCTGAAAAAATTGAATCCCTAATCGAAGCTTTCAGTCCGTTTAGGGAACGATTAAAAGGAAACATAGTT
>NZ_JACYFG010000054.1 GCF_014803405.1 Pelagicoccus enzymogenes | reverse complement strand
AGTTAGTGTCCGGAATCTTTCGCAAAAAGGTAGCTGTACCTTAAGGCAGTGGCGTATTCGTTTTTTGGTTATTGGTTAAAGGTATCTAAAAGTCAATTAGCCCCCGAGGGGGCTGCCGCCGCTTCAGGCGCTCTTCTCCTCGTTTTCTTCGGCCAGCAGCTTCATGTCCAGATAGACTCGGCTGTCCGACCACGACTTCGAAGCGACGTATCGCAATCTGGCGCAAGCCAGCATCAACGCGCTCTTGCCGTCAGGGAAGCAACCGACAACGCGGGTTCGTCGCCTGATCTCCTTCATTATCCGTTCCAGCATGTTGTTGGTCCGTATGCTTCGGTGGTGCTTCCTGGGGAACCGGTAGTAGGTGACGCTCTCGGATACACCCTCTCGAAGGACCGCAGCCGCAGCGGCAAGCTTCATCGACTCGAGCGCGTCGGCCACCTCGATCGCCTTGCGGGTAGCCGCTTCGGCAGACTCTTGGGCGTGGATCGCCTTGAGCATCGCCGCCGCGGTCGCCTTCTTGCTGTGCGAGACCTTGGCCAGCACGTTGCGGTGGAAGTGGAAGAGGCATCTCTGCCACTTGCTTGCCGGATAGATCTCGGGAAGCGCTTCGACGAGCCCCTTGGACTTGTCGGAAACCGTTAGGTCTATCTTCTCGAGTCCTCGCGAGTAGAGGTTCTTCAGCAGCTCCAGCCAGCTGTCCTTCGACTCGCTCATCCCCTCGACGACGCCGAGCACCTCGCGGAAGCCATGCTCGTTGACGCCGATGGCGACAAGCACGCTCACGTTCTCCATCTCGCCTCCCCACGAGCGCTTCAGCCACAGCCCGTCCATAAACGCGTAGACGTAGCGGCTTCGCAGGGGTCGCTGCCGCCACGCCTCGATCCGTTCGTATATCTTCTGATTGAGATCGCTCACGGTCGAAGGGCTTACCCTGGCGCCCCAAAGGGCCTCGGTTATGTCCTCGATCCGTCGGACCGACACGCCAGCCAAGTACATCTCGACCAGCGATTCCTCCACGCTGGACTCGCGTCTGCGGTAGCGTTCGATGATCTGGGTCTCGAAGCTCGCTCCGCGAAGCTTGGGGACCTTCAGCTTAACTTCGCCAGCTCCCGTATGCAGCTTGCGCTCGTAGTGGCCGTTGCGATGAGCCGAACGCTCGTCGCTGCGTTCGTAGCGCTTCGCGTTGCAGATTTGGTCGGCCTCGGCGTCGAGCAGACCGTTTATCGCCTCCTCGACGGTTCCACGAACGAAGCCGCCCAGATCCTTCTTTAGGTTGCCGAAGTCGATCTTCACGACTTCGCTTGATGCCGATCCCTCGGCTGTTATCGTCTCGTTTACTGTCTTTCCGTTGGTGTCTTCCATCTTGGGTATTTGTTTGAACACCAACTGCCTACCGGATCATCGGCGGAAAGGCACCTC
>NZ_JACYFG010000053.1 GCF_014803405.1 Pelagicoccus enzymogenes | reverse complement strand
AGCTCCACGTTCAAGGCGCCCTTCTCCAGGTAGATGCGGTTGAGGTCGGTGATCTCAAGCTCGCCGCGCGCCGAGGGCTTCACCTGCTTGGCGTACTCCACCACCTTCTCGTCGTAGAAGTAGAGGCCCGGCACCGCGTAGTTGGACTTGGGCTGGGCCGGCTTCTCCTCAATGGAGAGCACCTTGCCGTCCGGGGCGAACTCCACCACGCCGTAGGCGGTCGGGTTGGCCACGTTGTATCCGAAGATGGTGGACCCGTCGGTTCGGGCGTCGGCGTTTCTGAGGGTGCGCACCAGCTCGTGGCCGAAGAAGAGGTTGTCGCCCAGGACCAGGGCGGCCGGGGCGCCGTCGAGGAACTCCTCGCCGATCAGGAAGGCCTGGGCCAGCCCGTCGGGGCTGGGCTGCACCTCGTAGCTGAAGTTGACCCCGAAGGCGGAGCCGTCGCCGAGCAGGCGCTCGAAAAGCGGCGTGTCCTGGGGCGTGGAGATGATCAGGATGTCCTTTATGCCCGCCAGCATCAGCAGCGAGACCGGATAGTAGATCATCGGCTTGTCGTAGATCGGCATCAGCTGCTTGGACACGGCGATGGTGCACGGATAGAGGCGGGTTCCCGAACCGCCCGCGAGGACGATCCCTTTTCTTGGCTTGGTGGACATAGTGTTAGGAGGAAATTTGGTTGAGGAGTTTTAACCGCGAAGGTCGCTACAGCCTTTTGAAGCGTGGATGAGGGATGAACCGCAGAGGACGCGGAGAACGCGGAGTCTTGGATATGCTTCGACTGTTTCTGTAGACCTCGAAGCGCGCGCCGACCACGCGATAGCATTCGTCCTTCTGAATCAGGTCAGCCATTTTAGCGTTGTTTGGCGCCTTTAGCGGTCACTCCAAAGTCAGCTGTTGCCGAGGCGTTCGCGGGCGTACTTCTTCTCGGCGATGTCGCGGCACCAGTCCTGGTTGTCCAGGTACCACTGCACCGTCTTGCGGATGCCGCTCTCGAAGGTCTCGGCCGGAACCCAGCCGCACTCCTTCTCGCTGCGCTCGCAGTTGATGGCGTAGCGGCGGTCGTGGCCGGGACGGTCCTTCACGTAGGTGATCAGGTCCTCGTACTTGGCGATGCCGGCCTTTTGGGCCGCCTCGTTGCCGGAGACCGGGGCCAGCTCGTCGAGCAGGGCGCAGATGCGCTTCACGATCTGGATGTTCTCCATCTCGCTGCGCCCGCCGATGCAGTAGGTCTCGCCGAGGGCTCCCTTTTCCAAGGCGGCCAGGATGCCGGTGCAATGGTCCTCCACGAAGAGCCAGTCGCGGATCTGCTTGCCGTCGCCGTAGATGGGCAGCGGCTTGGCCTCCAGGGCGTTGAGCGTGACCAGAGGGATCAGCTTCTCGGGGAACTGGAAGGGGCCGTAGTTGTTGGAGCAGTTGGTGGTCACCACCGGCATGCCGTAGGTGTGGTAGTAGGCGCGCACCAGGAAGTCGCTGGAGGCCTTCGACGCGGAGTATGGGCTGTTGGGCGCGTAGGGCGTGGTCTCGCAGAAGGCCGGGTCGCTGGGGCCGAGGGTGCCGAACACCTCGTCGGTGGAGACGTGCAGGAAGCGGAAGGCCTCCTTGGCCTCGCCTTCCAGCTTGGCCCAGTGGTGGCGGGCGGCCTCCAGCATTCGCAGGGTGCCGGTCACGTTGGTCTCCACGAAGGGCTCGGGCGTGTCGATGGAGCGGTCCACGTGGCTTTCGGCGGCGAAGTGCACGACGGCGCTGACGCCGTGCTCCTTTATGAGGGAGGCAGTCGTGTCCTGGTCCAGGATGCTGGAATGGGAGAAGACGTAGGCGTCGCTGGACTCGAAGTCGCTTAGGTTGGCGGGATTGCCCGCGTAGGTGAGCGAGTCGACGTTGACGACGCGGTCGAAGCCCCTCTCCTTGAGGAGCTTGGCGTCGTCGCGCAGCAGGACGCGAATGAAGTTGGAGCCGATAAAGCCGCAGCCGCCGGTTACGAGGATGGAGTTCATAGGGAGAGGAAGTGTTTGGTTTTAACCGCGAAGGACGCGAAGGTCGCTAAGGGTTTGAAGGCAGGAATTAGATTTAAAGTTGAGGACCAAGAACGCTCCGATTCTTCTTAGCGTTCTTGGCGAACTTCGCGGTTCAGGAAAACTTAGGCCTTCCGCCAGTTCTTGAGGGACCACTCGAGGGCTTCCTCGACGGGTCGCATGATGACGCCGGCGTCGCGCAGCTTGCTTTCGTCGAGCACGCAGTTCGAGCGCGGGGTCTTGGCCGCCTTGGACATGAAGTCCGCCTCGTCCTCGAAGAACTGGAACTCCTTGCCGTTGACGCCCGTCTTCTTGATCAGCTCCACCACTTGGGAGGTGGTGACGGCCCCGGGGTTGGTCACGTTGTAGATCCCGTAGGGAACCTGCTTCTCCACGCACTCGTAGCAGGCGGCCACGAAGTCCTCCAGCTGGCTGAGCGAGTTGGTGGCCTGCAGCAAGGTGGCGTAGCTCTGCACCTTGGTCAGGTAGTTGCGGGGATTGTCGAGGTGGTTGAACGGTATCCGCAATCTCCATACGTAGCCTTCGGGAGAGGACTCGTGCTCCCAGGCGGGCCACTGGCCGTCGCCGCGGTCGACCTCGCGGTAGCCGAGCACCTCTTCGCCCAAGGCCTTGGTGCCGCTGTAGAAGGAGCAAGGCGGCTTGCGGAAGGAGAAGTTCGGTGCGTCGTCCTCGCGCCAGCCGCCGCCTCCCGGGCGCTCGCCGCCGAAGATGCAGCCGCTGGAGACGTGGCCCCAGCCGATGGACAGGTCGCCGCAGACCTCGCGTATCACGCCCGGCAGTACGGCGTTGCCGTCGAGGCAGTTCCCCTTGTCCAGCTCGCAGGCGTCGACGTTGGGCTTGCCGGTGTAGCCGGCGCAGTTGACCAGGAAGGTGGCGCCGGCGTCCTTGAGGGCGTCGGCGAAGTCCTTCTTGGACCCGTTAGCGATCTGGCGGCCGCTAAGCGTTTTGAAGGCGACGCCCTTGCCCTCGAGCAATTGGCGAAATGCGCTACCGACGTAGCCGGTGGAACCTACGAGTGCTATCATGAGTATAGGTTAGTGAGAATGCGTTGTGAGTTAGAAAGGTAGTGAATCGCGCAGCGTTCGACTCGTCTTAGAGCAACCGCTCGACAGGCGATACCTTGGCTGGAATAAGATAATCACCCCAGATCGACTCAATGAAAATCATCTTTAGGCGGTTGTTGAGCTGATGCCCCTCATTAATGTGCGATTACGGGAATAACGTTAAGACCTAATGCCCAGGCAACTAAAGACTCTCCCTCCCAGCTCCCATGTTTCCTTTTATTCGGCACGGCGACGCTAATCTGACTCAATCTCACTGTCCGCGTAATGTGGTGGGACCTTCTAGGTCCCGTGATTGGTAGATGCGGAAGTTGTACCGAGCCTAAAAGGGCGACATGACCACCCGTCTTCGTGAGATACTCCGCCGAGGCAAGGCTAGAGCTCATGGTCCCCCCACTTTGGGGATGTTGTGGCGGGACGGGCTTGTCTCGGCGTAGCCGGATTGTTGATCTCATCTCCAGTCTATTGATGATGCAACTCTTTGTTAATCAGCAATTAGTAATCAGTGACTAGCTATGCAAAGCTCTGCTTCGCAAGGTGCCTGCACTGAGCCTGCCGAAGTGTCGAAATTCCTTACAAAAACCTGTGAATTCTCATAAGTTCCTAATGAGCAATGAATAATCCGTAATCTGCAATCCCGCTTCGCAGGGTTGTAAGAAATCCCTACATCTTCAAGAGGATCGATGATCGAAAATAGAAAAATAAAAATAATTATGAATATCCTAAGTGTTTCTAGGCCAATTAGTAATAAGAAATCAGTAATCAGGAATTGCGTGCCTTCGGCACGAGTTGGCACGGTCATTGCGTTGTGTCTTTTCGAACTAGGAATTTTTCAATCCTCTCTCAAACAAACAGAATTATGAAAAACACACTTAAAACACTTCTCGCGGTCGCTTCTCTCGCGGCTGTCACTTCCGCAAGCGCTATCGTTTACGACGCTTCCGTTGATGGATTGGTAAATCCTGCCGGAACGTTCACAGCCACTGGTGGTGACTTGGTTGTCGACACTATCGATGGCGTCACTTTTCTAGGCGTCGAGGATCCAGTCTACAATCCAGCTTTGGACCGAGCTGGTTCTGAAATTGATTTGGGTCAGTCTGTCACAGTAAACTTTAGCGAACCTTCGCAGCTGATTTCTATAACTTTGGGTCTTCTTTTCAATGGGCCGGAGTATCGCGATGTTGTTGAGGTCGCTCGATTGACTGCAAACGGCGGAACAAGCTATACGCTTTCGATCACAGGAGAGGACACAGCTGTATGGAGCAACGGAGGTGTTGTGGTTCCAGTAATGGCGCCATTCTCAACAACCTATGGAGGAGGTGGAGTATTCAAGATCGTAAATCCTTTCGGTAGCCTTGCTATTTCCTCTCTTCTCTTAGAGCCGGTCGACAACAGCAATGAAGCTAATAACTCGGACTTCGGCCTAGTAGCATTTGAGGTTCCAGATTCAGGAGCGACACTAGCTCTCCTTGGTCTAGCGCTGGCTGGGATCTCAATTGTTCATCGTCGTCGGCGCTAGAGCGAGTTAGATCAATGTTTTCAGGGCGCACCTTTGCTAGGTGCGCCTTTTTTTCGGTTCATCGGCGGAAAGGCGCCGTTAGTGTCCGGAATCTTTCGCAAAAAGGTAGCTGTACCTTAAGGCAGTGGCGTATTCGTTATTGGTTAAAGGTATCTAAATGTCAATCAGCCCCCTAGGGGCTGCCGCCGCTTCAGGCGCTCTTCTCCTCGTTTTCTTCAGCCAGCAGCTTCATGTCCAGATGGACAGACTCGGCTGTCCGACCACGACTTCGAAGCGACGTATCGCAATCTGGCGCAAGCCAGCATCAACGTGCTCTTGCCGTCAGGGAAGCAACCGACAACGCGGGTTCGTCGCCTGATCTCCTTCATTATCCGTTCCAGCATGTTTTTGGTCCGTATGCTTCGGTGGTGCTTCCTGGGGAACCGGTAGTAGGTGACGCTTTGACTCACTTCGTTCGGGCTTCGCCTAACGCTGCGCGTTGCCCATCTTCGCTGTGCTACGTCGGCCATGCCTTCGCGAAGAACTTCAGCCGCGGAGGCAAGCTTCATCGACTCGAGCGCGTCGGCCACCTCCATCGCCTTGCGGGTAGCCGCTTCGGCGGACTCTTGGGCGTGGATCGCCTTGAGCATCGCCGCCGCGGTCGCCTTCTTGCTGTGCGAGACCTTAGCTAGCACGTTGCGGTGGAAGTGGAAGAGGCATCTCTGCCACTTGCTTGCCGGATAGATCTCGGGAAGCGCTTCGACAAACCCCTTGGACTTGTCGGAGACCGTCAGGTCTATCTTCTCGAGTCCTCGCGAGTAGAGGTTCTTGAGGAGCTCCAGCCAGCTGTCCTTCGACTCGCTCATCCCCTCGACCACGCCGAGCACCTCGCGGAAGCCATGCTCGTTGACGCCGATGGCGACAAGCACGCTCACGTTCTCCATCTCGCCTCCCCACGAGCGCTTCAGCCACAGCCCGTCCATAAACGCGTAGACGTAGCGGCTTCGCAGGGGTCGCTGCCGCCACGCCTCGATCCGTTCGTATATCTTCTGATTGAGATCGCTCACGGTCGAAGGGCTTACCCTGGCGCCCCAAAGGGCCTCGGTTATGTCCTCGATCCGTCGGACCGACACGCCAGCCAAGTACATCTCGACCAGCGATTCCTCCACGCTGGACTCGCGTCTGCGGTAGCGTTCGATGATCTGGGTCTCGAAGCTCGCTCCGCGAAGCTTGGGGACCTTCAGCTTAACTTCGCCAGCTCCCGTATGCAGCTTGCGCTCGTAGTGGCCGTTGCGATGAGCCGAACGCTCGTCGCTGCGTTCGTAGCGCTTCGCGTTGCAGATTTGGTCGGCCTCGGCGTCGAGCAGACCGTTTATCGCCTCCTCGACGGTTCCACGAACGAAGCCGCCCAGATCCTTCTTTAGGTTGCCGAAGTCGATCTTCACGACTTCGCTTGATGCCGATCCCTCGGCTGTTATCGTCTCGTTTACTGTCTTTCCGTTGGTGTCTTCCATCTTGGGTATTTGTTTGAACACCAACTGCCTACCGGATCATCGGCGGAAAGGCACCTC
>NZ_JACYFG010000052.1 GCF_014803405.1 Pelagicoccus enzymogenes | reverse complement strand
ATGCTGAGCTTTTCCTCCGCGGTTCGCATCTTCCTGGCGGTCGAGCCGGTGGACATGCGAAAGAGCTTCGACGGGCTCTACGCCGTCGCCGCCAACCAGCTCAAGGAAAACCCGCTGCAGGGCGGGATGTTCGTCTTCTCCAACAGGAGGCGCAACCGCCTGAAGATACTCTTCTTCGACGGCACCGGGCTTTGGGTGCTGGCCAAGCGTCTGGAGAAGGGCGGCTTCACCTGGCCCAGGCCCAGCGACGCCGCCAGCGGAAAGCTGCGGCTCAAGAGCGAGGCCTTGTCGATGCTGCTCGGCGGCATAGACCTCAAGGACGGGATGGCCAAGGCCTGGTACGAACGCTGAAGAAAATCGTTGATCCGGACCGCGTATCCTCTATCCAGATACGCGATGCCGCCGATAGAGGAAGTCCTAGCCGAGAACGCGACGCTTAAAGGCCGCGTAGCCGAGCTGGAGGCCCAGATCGCGTGGTTCCGCCGCCAGGTCTTCGCCGGAGGCAAGTCCGAGAAGGTCGACCTCAACCAACTCGACCTCCTGCTGGGCAAGCTCGAGGAAGCCAAGGCGGCCGAGCCGCCGCAGAAGGTGTCCTACGAGCGCAAGGCAAAGCCCTCGCGCAAGACTCGCGACGAGCTCTACGGCCACCTTCCGGTCCTCGAGGAGACGGTAGTCGAGCCCGATGAGGTGAAGGCGGAGCCTTCCAGCTACGAACGCATCGGCGAGGAGGAGACCTACGAGGTGAAGGTCGATCCGCCGAAGTTCTACCGCCGCCGCATCGTCCGCCCCAAGTATCGGAAAGTTGGAGACAAGTCCAAGGCGCCAGTCGTGGCCCCGGCCCCGCTTCGCGTTGTGGAAGGCCTGGCCTCGGCGGAGCTGCTCGCCTACGTCGTCGTCTCGAAGTTCCTCGACCACTTGCCGCTGTTCCGCCAATGCTCCATCTACAAGCGCCACGGCTTCGCCGTCAGCCGCCAGAACCTGGTCCGCTGGGTCGAGAAGGTCGCCGAATGGCTCAAGCCGATCTACAACCATATGCGCCTCGACCTTCTCGAGGGCGGATACGTCCAGGTGGACGAGACGCCGATAAAGTATCAGGATCCCGACTACGGGGAGAAGAGCACGAAAACCGGCTACCTTTGCGGCATGACCCGGCCGCTTGGCGACGTTTGGTACAAGTGGAGCGGCGGGCGCTGCCACGCCTCGGTCACCTCGCACCTGGAAGGCTTCGAGGGCGTGGTCCAGGCCGACATGTACGAGGCGTACCCGAAGCTGCAGAAGTCCAGCGAGGCGATCGAGCTGGCCGCTTGCTGGGCGCACGCCCGGCGCAAGTTCTTCGATGCCAAGGAGAGCTTCCCGCGCGAGTGCGGCGTCTACCTCAAGCTCGTCGCCAAGCTCTACGAGGTCGAAAGCGAGATCCGCGAGAACGGCCTCGACGCGGAAGCAGCCTTGGCCCTTCGCCTCAAGAGGTCCGCCAACGCTCACGCCCGCATCCGCCGCGTATTGGGAATCCTCAGACGTGGAGGCCTTCCGTCAAGCGGCTTGTCCAAGGCCTGCGACTACTCGCTCTCGCACTGGGGCTACCTCTCGACCTACCTGCGTCACGGCCACGTCGCGATCGACAACAACTGGATGGAGAACGCCATCCGGCCGACCGCGGTCGGCAAGAAGAACTGGCTCTTCGTAGGTCATCCCCAAGCCGGCGATCGCGCGGCGATCCTTTACTCGATCCTGATCTCCTGCCAACGCCTGGACATCCAGCCGCTTGAATATCTGCAAGACGTCCTGAGCCGGAACACCGGCATCATGCAGGAGCAAGAGCTCAGGGCTCTGACCCCGGCAAACTGGAAGAAGTCAAGACCAGCCTAAGGGGCAGATTTTGTACCGCTTACAAGACGCGCGTGGCCCCCTTGGGGAAATGCGAGTTCCTCGGTTTCAATGTCGTAGGAAAACGAATACGCGCTAGCGAGAGATAACGTCCGAAAAGTTTCGCAAATTAGTAGAGGTGCCTTTCCGCCGATGATCCGGTAGGCAGTTGGTGTTCAAACAAATACCCAAGATGGAAGACACCAACGGAAAGACAGTAAACGAGACGATAACAGCCGAGGGATCGGCATCAAGCGAAGTCGTGAAGATCGACTTCGGCAACCTAAAGAAGGATCTGGGCGGCTTCGTTCGTGGAACCGTCGAGGAGGCGATAAACGGTCTGCTCGACGCCGAGGCCGACCAAATCTGCAACGCGAAGCGCTACGAACGCAGCGACGAGCGTTCGGCTCATCGCAACGGCCACTACGAGCGCAAGCTGCATACGGGAGCTGGCGAAGTTAAGCTGAAGGTCCCCAAGCTTCGCGGAGCGAGCTTCGAGACCCAGATCATCGAACGCTACCGCAGACGCGAGTCCAGCGTGGAGGAATCGCTGGTCGAGATGTACTTGGCTGGCGTGTCGGTCCGACGGATCGAGGACATAACCGAGGCCCTTTGGGGCGCCAGGGTAAGCCCTTCGACCGTGAGCGATCTCAATCAGAAGATATACGAACGGATCGAGGCGTGGCGGCAGCGACCCCTGCGAAGCCGCTACGTCTACGCGTTTATGGACGGGCTGTGGCTGAAGCGCTCGTGGGGAGGCGAGATGGAGAACGTGAGCGTGCTTGTCGCCATCGGCGTCAACGAGCATGGCTTCCGCGAGGTGCTCGGCGT